>JAZNUO010000058.1:0-9181 GCA_045592305.1 Eubacteriales bacterium
CACCGGCAAATGGGCACGCAGATCAGGCGAAAGGATCCGTAAGGAAAGTACCGTGGGTACTTTCCTTACGTGGCGCTCTTTTGGTACTTTTCTCTCGACAGGGAGAGAAAAGTACATAGAGTCTATCGCGCCGTTAAACCCAAATTTCCCCAAATCCTGCACGCTATCTATAATCCCGAACAGAACGGTATCCTTTCCTGTTGGAGCGAGTAACGGGAATCTGAACCCCGCCGAGCCATGCTCGGCACCAAACCGCTCCAACAGAATTCAAATGGGTTGCTTCCCTTGCGGTTTGTAGCGGTTTCTCGCATCCATTATTCATTCCAATACAAAAGGGGATGCGTTGCATCCCCTTTTGTATTGGAGCGAGTAACGGGAATCGAACCCGCATAGCCAGCTTGGGAAGCTGGAGTTTTACCATTAGACTATACCCGCGAACGCATATGCAAACGCATAGGCGAACGCATATATTATATACCATTTTCCTCTTTTTGTCAAGAGGTATTTTCGCGAAAGAGAAAGTTTTTTCCGCCTCTTCCCGACAGGTTTCACGCACCTTCTACCGCGGGCGACATACAATGATAGTGGAGACGGCCTCCACCGCCTTCCTACTTCATATTTTTTAGGAGGTTCACTATGAACAACTGTCTGTGCAACGTGTTCGACAACAACAACTGGATCTGGATCATCCTCATCGTCCTGCTGTTCTCCTGCTGCTGCGGCGGTTGCTGATCCATCCCCCCGCGACTTGGGCGGCTCCCTCCTCGTGAGGGGGCCTTCTTTTTGCGAATATCAGCAAACTGACCAGTTTTTTTCGGGGTATGATGTGTTATTTCTCTCCCAAGCCCAACGAAAAATGCGGAAGATAGTTGCGTTTTTTCCGAAAATGTGGTATAATTAGAATTACTATATCCTGTTGTATCAGATCGGAATCATTCAGAAAGGGCTTCTACTCGATGGACGCGATTCTCAATATACTGACTCAGCTTTGGGAGTTTCTCTCCCGACTCATCATATCCACCTTCCCCTTCCTCAACGCTATATTCGTCATCGGTGCGGGATGTCTGGGGGTTATGCTCCACGGGAAAATGCGGGCGGAGGTACGGAACATTACGGTCAAATGCATCGGCATTGGGGTGATCCTCTTTGCCGTCAGCGAGCTTTGGGACAGCTTTTTCGTTCTGCGGGACGGGCAGGTGGAGACCGAGGGCACGCTCCTTGCGGTGGTCTCCCTTCTCATCGGTTGGCTCTTGGGCGAGGCTCTTGGGCTGGACGTTCTGCTGGGCAAGCTGGGGCTGCTGATCCACGTGCTCTTTGAGGCGCAGGAGCCTGTGGGCAAGGGCAAAAAGCCCGAGCCTACCGACGGGGAGATTGCTCTCCTGACCCTCAAAAGAGAGGACCGCGCCACGGGATTTCTGATTGCCGCCACCCTCTGCGGCTTCAGCTCCACGGTCTTTACCCACTTTCTGGAGGGGCGGATCAACGACGATCCCATCCCCATGCTCATCAAGCTGGCCTTTGATTTTGTTCTGGTTCTCGCGCTGGCCTCGGTCTACGGCTCGGGGGTTCCCTTCGCCGGCGTGATCGTACTGCTCAATCTGGGCGGATGGGGCTTGGTCTACTCCCTGTGGGGTGAGCTCTTTACCCCCAAGCTGATGGGTCAGCTTTCTCTGGTTGGCGGCGCGATCCTTCTGGCGGGGGGTATCTGCCTCTGCCTCGGCAAGCGCTTCCGCGCGGCGAACCTCATCCCCGCCCTGTTCATTCCCATCATCTACACCGCCGTCATGACCAAGACGGAGGAGCTTGTGATGAAGCTTCTGGGCGAAAAAAAGAAGTGATAACCTACGGCTCCCCTTCGGGGGATTTCGCAAGCTATACATTTTCATCCGTAAATATGGAGGTAAAAAACAATGGCAAAAGGTAAGCATTCTTACTCCAAGCAGCGACGCGCCGAGCGGGAGGAGCTGGACAGACGGAAAAAAGCGGGCTTTTGGGGTAAGGTGAAGTCTCTGCCCCGACGCTACTTCATCGATGCCATGGGCGCTATGGCTCTGGGTCTGTTCGCCTCTCTTTTGATCGGCACCATCTTTGACACCTTGGGAAACTACATCCCTTGGGACGGTCTCAAGACCATCGCGTCCTACGCCAAATCCGCCACGGGCATGGCCATCGGCGTAGCCATAGCCTACAAGCTGGGGGCTCATCCTCTGGTGATCTTCTCCTGCGCCGGGGTTGGTGCGCTGAGCAACGCCATGGGCGCGGTCATCTGCGACAACGCCCTCGTGCAGTGGGCGGCTACTTCGTCTGACGGTGAGGCGGGTCACATCTTCTACAGCGCGGGTCCCGCGGGGGCGTTCTTCGCGGTCATCATCGCCGCCGAGATCGGTATGCTGGTATCAAAAAAGACCCCCGTGGACATTCTGGTCACTCCCGTTGTCACCCTTTTGGCGGGCTTTGCGGGGGCGTGGGTGTTCTGCCCGCTGGTGTCCTACGTCATGTACTTCCTCGGCATCCTCATCGCCTCGACCACCACTCTGTATCCTCTGTTCATGGGCATCATCGTGTCGGTTGTGGTGGGTATCATCCTGACCCTGCCCATTTCCAGCGCGGCCATCTGCGCCATGATTTTCTCCCCCGCCGCCGTGGAGGTCGCCACCGCCAACGGCACGCTGGAGGGTCTGCTTCTGGCCGGCGGTGCCGCCGTAGCGGGCTGCTGCGCTCAGATGGTGGGCTTTGCCGTCTCCAGCTTCCGCGAGAACAAGTGGGGCGGTCTTATCTCCCAAGGGCTGGGCACCTCCATGCTCCAGATGGGCAACATCTGCCGCCGTCCCCAGATCTGGATCCCTCCGACGCTGGCCGCCGCCATTGTGGGTCCTCTGTCCACCATGGTCTTTAAGCTGGAATGCACCGGTGTGGCCGCGGGCATGGGCACCTGCGGACTGGTGGGTCCCATCGGGGTGATTTCCTCCACCGAGCACTCCCCCATGATGTGGGTGGGGCTGGCGGTGTGCTGTATCGTGGCTCCCGCCGTGCTGTCCCTCTTGTTCTCCGAGATCATGCGCAAGCTCGGGTGGATCAAGTACGGGGATATGAAGCTGGACGCATAACGGCGAATACATACAGAAAACCTGCTCCGAAAAGTGTGATGTCCTTAGCGGAGAAATCAAAAACGGCGCTTGCTTATGGAGAAGTTTGCTCATATAGGTCAGATTGACTCCGTAGTAAGTAAAAAATTACCCCGACAGATTTTCAAAAATTTCTGTCGGGGTTCACTATTTCAAAGATTGAATTGTTTTTTTAATAGGATTTAGAAAACAATTTTTATTCTATTCTCATCAACTGCTTGATAGTCAAACTCAATATGACGCGCCGTTGATGTATAGTAATTGTCACCTTCGGTCGCCGGCTCGTGGAATGCTATCAGTTTAACAACAAAGCTGCCCGTTTCATTTACAAAAAACTCTGATGGAATAGTAATTTTTTCACTATGGTTATAGGTGATTCCTTTCCAATAACCCATTGTAAAACCGTATTCATCGGAAAAGGCTTCTTCCTCGGATATTTCCTTTACAAAATAATGATTATCTATCATTTTATAATCCGATATTTCCCTATCATTCACAACATCAAGACAATAATCCGCGTCACAAATATACAAACCGAAGGAAATTGTTTCATATCCTTCTTTACGATAACCGGATTTCGGATCTGTATTGTACTTTTCGGTATATCCAATATCGTGAACGCCGTAATATAGATCAAAGGTAACATCATCTTTAGAGAAGGTATCGGTATCAGACCTTGCGCCAAACATAATCTGGTCGGGTGTCAAAGTGTAGTCAAAGCCTGTTTCATACTTGGACTTCTGTCCGCAACCCGTTGTGAACAGAGATACCATCAGTAAGATAAGCAACACCCGAAAAACCCGTCTTATCGGTTTGTTGGTAAATGATTTTTGCATTGATGATACCTCCATTCATTTTTATTCAATAAAAGCAGTTTTTGTTGATTCGGTTCAGCTCGCAGCCTTCTCGGCTTCCTCGGCGATGATGGCGATGGCGGTCTTGAGGTCATCCCACGGGATGTTCAGGGCGGGGAGGAGGCGGAGCTTGGTCTTGGCCTTGATGGGGAGGATACCGCGATCCATGCAGGCCTTCAGGATGGCGGAGCTGTCGCCCTCGGTCTCGATGCCGATCATCAGCCCCAGACCGCTGACCGACTTGATTCCCTTCTTCCCCGTGAGGGTGGTGAAGATATACTCCGACTTGGCCTTGACCTCGGCGAGAAGAGCCTCGGCGATGCGGTCGAGGACATGGCAGGCGGCGGCACAGGAGATGGGGTTTGCGCCGAATGTGGAGCCGTGCTGACCCGCCTTGAGGGTGCCGTGGGACTTCTCAAAAAAGAGGGTGGCACCGATGGGGAGGCCGCCGCCCAGACCCTTGGCGGTGGTGAGAACGTCGGGGGTGACACCGTAGCTCCGGTAGGCGTAGAGGCACCCGCTCCGTCCGTTGCCCGTCTGCACCTCGTCCAGCATGAGGAGGACGTTGTACCGGTCACACAGGGCGCGGAGGGACTCCATGAATTCCTGCGTCAGGGGCATGACACCGCCCTCGCCCTGCACAGGCTCGGCAAGGACAGCGGCGCACTTATGGGACTTCAGAAGCTCCTCCACCGAGTCGGCGTTGTTGGCCTCGGCGTAGAGGAAGCCCTCGGTGAGGGGGGTGAAGTCGGTGTGGAAGGTGTCCTGTCCCGTGGCGGCCAATGTGGTGACGGTACGACCGTGGAAGCTGTTTTTCAGGGTGATGACGTGGTAGTAGTCAGCGCCCTTATTGGTGGCGGCCCAGAGGCGGGCGGTCTTGGTGGCGCACTCGTTGGCCTCGGCTCCCGAGTTGGAGAAGAACACCGACTTGGCTCCCGTGCGGGTACAGAGCTTTTCGGCAAGGCGCGCGCCGGGCTCGTGGTAGTAGAGGTTGGAGGTGTGCTGGAGCTTGCCGAGCTGCTCGGTAACGGCGGCCACCCAGCCCTCGTCGCTGTAGCCGAAGGTATTGACGGCGATGCCCGTGGCGAGGTCGATATACTGCTTCCCGTCCTCGTCCCAGACGGTGGAGCCCTGCCCATGGGTCAGGACGAGATCGAAGCGGCCGTAGGTGTTCGCTACGTACTGTTTATCGGTATTCTTGATCAAGCTCATTGGAATTCCTCCCAAACTGTTTCACTTCAGATTTTGCGGCAGCATACAAAAGCAACTCAATTTTGCATTTTGCACTTTGAATTTTGCATTTACTCACCCATCACCATGGTGCCCGCTCCCTCGTCGGTCAAAAGCTCCATGAGGATGGCGTGGGGCACGCGACCGTCCATGATGGTAACGTCCTTGACGCCCTTGCCGATGGCCTCGATACAGCAGTCCACCTTGGGGATCATGCCGCCCGAGATCACGCCCTCGGCGTAGAGAGCCCTTGCCTCAGACACGGTGACGCGGGGGATGAGGGTAGTGGGATCGTCCTTGTCGCGGAGGATGCCCGCCACGTCGGTCATCATGATGAGGCGCTCGGCACCCAGCGCACCCGCGATATAGGCGGCGGCGGTGTCGCCGTTGATGTTGTAGACGTTACCCTCGTGATCGCTGGCCACGGTGGAGACTACGGGGATGTAGTTCTTCTCCAGAAGATCATTGATGGGCTTAGCGCGAACCTTGGTGATCTCACCCACGTAGCCCAGCCGCTCGTCCTTGATTCTGGCCTCGATGATGCCGCCGTCCATGCCCGAAAGCCCCACGGCGTGACCGCCCTTCATCTGGAGCAGGGTGACGAGGGTCTTGTTGACCTTGCCCGCCAGCACCATCTGGACGATGTCCACGGTTTCCTTGTCGGTAACGCGCAGACCGCCCACGAACTCGGGCTGCTTGCCCAGCTTCTTCATCATGTCGCTGATCTCGGGGCCGCCGCCGTGGATGAGCACCACCTTGACACCGATGAGCCACAAGAGGGCAATATCCTCCATGACCTGCTGCTTGAGTCCCTCGTCGATCATGGCGTTGCCGCCGTACTTGACCACAACGGTCTTGCCCACGTACTGCTTGATATAGGGGAGCGCCTGAGTCAGCACCTCGGCGCGCTGGAAATTGGTGAATTGAAGGTTATCCATACGGAACTCCTTGATTTGATGATTTTCAAATTTGGTGTTGTCGGGGAGTTCTCGCGCCAAAGGCGCATATCGAGCCGCGAAAGCGGCATATCGAGCCGCAGGCATATCGAACACCCGAAGGGTGTATATCGATAAAAAGTTTTGGTCGATATGTCCCTTTGGGACTCGATATGTGCCTTACGGCACTCGATATATCCCTTCGGGATTCGATATGTCCCCTGCGGGGACGTGTCGGGCTTCGCCCGATAAACCCCAATTTATTGTGAAACTTAAGAAGCGAAGCGGATCGGGCGCGGCGGGAGGTTCCCCGATCTCCGTAAGGAGTGACGGTCGCTCCGACCGTCAAGGGTATCCTTCCTGCACTTGAGACGCTACGCGTCTCAAGTGCGGTAGTCCCCGTTAATTTTTACATACTCATAGGTCAGATCGCACCCCCACGCGGTGGCCTCGGCCCCGCCGTCGGAGAGAGTGACCTTGACGGTGATCTCATCCTCTAAAAGAATTTCCTTGGCGATCTCCTCGGAGAAATCCACTCCCGCGCCGTCCTTGCAGACCAGAATGTCGCCCTTGCGGGAGGAGAACACCACGTCGATGCCGTTCACGTTCGTCTCCACGCCGCTGTAGCCGATGGCGCAAAGAACACGGCCCCAGTTGGCGTCGGCACCGAAGATGGCGGCCTTCATGAGAGAGGAGCAGATGACCGACTTGGCGATCCTGCGCGCGGACTCCAAGTCCTTTCCGCCCTTGACCTCACACTCAAAGAGGCGGGTCGCGCCCTCGCCGTCAGCGGCGATACAGCGGCAGAGGTACACCGTGAGGGTATTCAGTGCCTTCATGAAGGCGCTGAAGTCCTCGCCCTCGGTCGTGATGAGGTCATTCCCGGCTTGTCCGTTAGCCATGAGAGTGACCATATCGTTGGTGGAGGTATCGCCGTCCACGCTGACCATGTTAAAGGTGGCCTGAATATCGGTGGACAGAGCCTTTTGCAGCATTTCTGGAGCGACGGCGCAGTCGGTGGTGATAAAGACCAGCATGGTGGCCATGTTGGGGTGGATCATACCCGAGCCCTTGGCGATACCGCCCATGCGGCAGGTCTTACCGCCCACGGAAAACTCCAGCGCGATCTCCTTGACCTTGGTGTCGGTGGTCATGATGCCGTGGGCGGCGTTCAGGGAGCCGTCCTTGGAAAGCCCCGCCACCAGCGCGGGGATGCCGTTCGCGATAGGGGTAATATCCAGCGTCTGACCGATGACACCGGTGGAGGCCACCACCACGTCGGCGGGGCTGATGTGGAGAGCCTCACCCAAAAGATCGGACATCTGCTCGGCGATCTCCATGCCGTTTGCGTTACAGGTATTGGCGTTGCCGCTGTTGCAGATGACGGCCTGAGCGTAGCCGTCGGCAATATGGTTCTTGGTGACGGTCAGGGGCGCGCCCTTGACACGGTTGGTGGTGTAGACGCAGGCGGTGGCAGCGCGGGTATCCGAGTAGATCACCGACAGATCCTGCTTGGTCTTGTTCTTGCGGATGCCGCAGTGAATGCCGTTTGCGGTAAAACCCTGCGCGGCGCAGACACCGCCGGGGATACGGGTGATGGTAGACATGATTTTCTCCTATATTTTCAAACGAATAATTATACAGCGGAGCGGGTGTTGGGTAAGGCGTTACACAACGAGGTTGGAGGTGGGATCGGCACCCAGCAGGATATTAAGGCACTCCACGGCGGCACCGCTGGCCCCCTTGCCGAGGTTATCGTAGCGGGCCACGAGGATCATGCGGTCGCCGGAGGTGTTGCCGTGCACCGAGATCTCCATGCTGTCCTTCCCCGTCATGGAGGCGGCGGAGAGGAAGCCGTTTTCATCCGAATGAGCCACGCGGACAAGGGGCGAGCCGTCGTAGGTCTTGTGGTAGATGGCGAGGATGTCCTCGGGGGTCGCGCCGTTTACGTCGCTGCCAAAGAGGGGCACCGTCACCTCCATACCCGAGTAGAAGTCACCCACGATGGGGAGGAATACGGGGGCCTCGGTCAGACCCGTGAAGGCCTTCATCTCGGGAAGATGCTTGTGGGACTGCCCAAGCGCGTACTGGCGGGGGGCATCCAGCAGAGGGTCACGGTCGGAATTTTCATAGTCGGCAATCATGTTTTTGCCGCCTCCGCTGTAGCCCGTGAGGGAGGTGGCGGAGAGACGAGCGTCGGGGGACAGCAGTCCTGCCTGCACAAGCGGGCGCACCAGCGCGATAAAGCCGCTGGCGTGACAGCCCGGGACGGCGATGCGGTTAGAGGTCTTGACCTTCTCGTAGAAGTCATCACCCAGCTCGGGGAAGCCGTAGGCCCATGCGGGATTCACGCGGTGGGCGGTGGAGGTATCCAGCACGCGGACGGCGGGATTCTCAATGAGGGTGACGGCCTCTCGCGCGGCGGCATCGGGGAGGCAGAGGAAAACCACGTCCACGCGGTTCATGATCTCGCGGCGGGCCTCGGTGTCCTTGCGCAGCTCCTCGGGGAGGGTCAGGACGGTGACATCATCTCGCTCGCTCAGGCGCTCGCGGATACGAAGTCCCGTGGTACCGGCTTGTCCGTCAATGTATATTTTCTTCATTTATTCACTCTTTCTGCATAAATATGTAATGATTTGCAACAGATACATACTATTATACAGATAAAACCGAGATTTGTCAAGCCGTTTTTGCATATTTTTACATAGGTTTTGATTTCCTCGGTCATTTTCTGCGTTTCGGTCAATTCCCCCGAATCGCGGTAGATTTTTTTGGTGATTTTGCCACATTTTTTTCGGGAATTGTCACGGTAGCGGGGAAAAGTTGCATGGAAAGTATTGCTTTTTCCCGCAAAATATGGTATACTGTATGCAACGTCATTTTACATAAGGAGAACATCATGAAGCGTTACCTGAAGCTTGCGGGACTGACCGCCCTGCTCTGCCTGACCGTTCTGTTCGTCTTGACCGCCTGCGACCCCGCAGGAGGTGAGGAGACTACCCCTCAGGTGACGGCAGAAGTCACCCCCGCCCCCTCC
>JAZNUO010000059.1:0-7416 GCA_045592305.1 Eubacteriales bacterium
GCCCTCAAGGTGGGCGAGCCCGTGGAGAAGCCTTGGGCAACCACCGGCACCAAGCTGGAGCGCGTCCACAACATCGTCAACTCCCTGTCCCTCGTCCCCCAGGAGCTGGAGGAGCTGAACTTCGCCCGCTACGAGCGCTACAAGGTGATCGAGGAAAACGAGGTCATGTATGAGACCTACCGCATGGAGGATGCCGAGATCTGCATCGCCGCCTTCGGTATCGCCTCCCGTGTCTCCCGCAACGCCGTGGATGCCGCCCGCGAGATGGGCATCAAGGTGGGCATGATCCGTCCCATCACCCTGTGGCCCTTCCCCAAGAAGGCGTTCAAGGAGTCCCTGGCCACCTGCAAGGCCTACATTTCGGTGGAGCTGTCCATGGGGCAGATGATCGAGGACGTGATGCTGGCCACCGAGGGCAAGGCCCCCGTCACCCTTTGCAACCGCGTCGGCGGCATGATCCCCTCCCCCGAGCAGGTGCTGGAGAGCATCAAGGAAACCGCCGATAAGATTGGAGGTAACAACTAATGGTCGTTTTTGATAAGCCTCATGCACTCAACGATATCCCCTTCCACTACTGCCCCGGCTGTACCCACGGTATCATCCACCGTCTGGTGGCTGAGGTCATGGACGAGCTGGGGATCGAAGGGAACGCCATCGGCATCGCCCCCGTGGGATGCTCGGTCATGGCCTACAACTACTTCAACTGCGATATGATCGAGGCCGCCCACGGCCGCGCCCCCGCCATCGCCACGGGTGTCAAGCGCGCCCTGCCCGAGAACATCGTTTTCACCTATCAGGGTGACGGCGACCTCGCCTCCATCGGTATGGCCGAGACGGTTCACGCCGCCGCCCGTAACGAGAACATCACCGTCATCTTCGTCAACAACGCCATTTACGGCATGACCGGCGGTCAGATGGCTCCCACCTCCCTGCCCGGTCAGGTGACTCAGACCTCCCCCTACGGCCGTGACGTAAAGCAGTGCGGCTTCCCCATCCGCGTCTGCGAGATGCTGGCCACTCTGGACGGCCCCGAGTATCTGGAGCGCGTCACCGTCAACAGCGTAAAAGCAATCCGCAACGCCAAGCGCGCCATCAAGAAGGCCTTCCGGAATCAGGTGGAGGGCAAGGGCTTCTCTCTTATTGAGGTTCTTTCCACCTGCCCCACCAACTGGGGTATGACTCCCCAGGCGGCGCTGAAGTGGATCGACGACAAGATGATCCCCTACTACCCTCTGGGTGTGTACAAGGACAGAACCGCGGCGAGCGCCGAGAAGGAGGAAAACTAAATGAGTACCAAGGAATTTCTCTTCTCGGGATTCGGCGGACAGGGCATCCTGTTCGCGGGTAAGTTCATGGCCTACAAGGGTCTGACCGAGGGCAAGAACGTGAGCTGGCTCCCCTCCTACGGCCCCGAGATGCGCGGCGGTACCGCCAGTTGCGGCATCATCATTTCCGACGGCGCGGTGGGCTCTCCCATCGTGGCCAAGCCCGACGTGCTGGTGGCTATGAATCTGCCCTCTCTGGATCGCTACGAGGCCGCCGTCAAGAAGGGCGGCATGATCTTCTACGATTCCTCCCTGATCGAGCGCCCCCTGAAGCGCACCGACGTGAAGGCCTACGCCATCCCCGCCACCCGCATGGCCGGTGAGAACGGCATCCCCACCCTGGGCAACATGATTCTGGTGGGCAAGATCCTGGCCGCTCTGGGCGAGTACAACGAGGAGGGTGTCAACGCCGCCCTCGCCAAGGTCATCTCCGCCAAGCGCGCCGATATGCTGGAGCTGAACTACAAGGCTCTGGAGCTGGGCGCGAACTACTGAGAGAGCGGCAGGGCTCTGCCCTGCACCCGCTTAAGGGACTTTTGAAAAAGTCCCTTAAGAATCCCCAAAACTTTCAAAAAAATACTTGGGAAAAAGTCGATACCCATAAGGGTATTGGCAACCCCCCCATGGGGCCCCTGCCCCATTCGGTAATCATACATGAAAGGGAATCACCGTCATGAATATTTCCATCACCAAGACGACCTGCCCCAAGGAGAAGCCCGACGCTTCCACGCTGGGCTTTGGCAAGATCTTTACCGACCACATGTTTCTCATGGAGTACGAGCCTGAGCGTGGCTGGTACGATGCCCGTATCGTCCCCTTCGGCAACCTCTCCCTCCATCCCGCCGCTACGGTTCTTCACTACGGCTCCGAGATCTTCGAGGGTCTGAAGGCCTACCGCCGCGAGGACGGGAAGGTGCAGCTCTTCCGTCCCATCGAGAACATCCGCCGTCTGAACCGCTCCGCCGAGCGTCTGTGCCTGCCCGAGATCCCCGAGGAGCTGGGCATGGAGGTACTGACCGCCTTCGTGAGCATGGAGCAGGATTGGACTCCCTCCGCCCCCGGCACCTCTCTCTACCTCCGTCCTCTCATGTTCGGTAACGACGAGACCCTGGGCGTGCACGCCGTTCATCACACCACCTTCATGATCATCGCCTCTCCCGTGGGCAGCTACTACAAGGAGGGCATCAACCCCGTGGGCATCATGATCGAGGACGAGGACGTCCGCGCCGTCAAGGGAGGTACGGGCTACACCAAGTGCGGCGGTAACTATGCCGCCTCCAACCGTGCCGGTGCCCGTGCCGAGAAGAAGGGCTACGCCCAGGTGCTGTGGCTGGACGGTATCCACCGCAAGTACATCGAGGAGGTGGGCGCTATGAACGTCATGTTCAAGATAGGCGGTGAGGTCGTGACCCCCATGCTCTCGGGCTCCATTCTCCCCGGGATCACCCGTATGTCCTGCCTGGAGGTCCTGCGTTCCGAGGGCTACAGGGTCAGCGAGCGTCTCATCAGCGTGGACGAGCTGGCCGAGGCCATGGAGAACGGCACGCTGGAGGAGGCCTGGGGCACCGGTACCGCCGCCGTGGTCTCTCCCATCGGCGAGCTGTGCTACAAGGATAAGAAGTACACCGTAAACGGCGGCAAGATCGGCGAAGTCACTCAGCATCTGTACGATACCCTCACGGGTATCCAGTGGGGTAAGATCGAGGACAAGTTCGGTTGGACTCTGCCCATCGACTGATCATTTTTCCTGTGGAAACCGCGTCGCAGGGCGCGGTTTTTCTCTTTTCCATCAATCACATTTTACTCAACTAAAAAGTTGTTGGAAAAATCGCGAAAACCTATTGACAAACGGCTTGATTTGTGCTATAATACACCACATCACAGAAATGCAACGAAGGAATTATTCTTTGCCTGTCCTGCTTTCAGAGAGTCGGCGGTTGGTGCGAGCCGATAGAGAGGGTGAAGTAAGTCTCGTTCCCGAGCAGAGAGACCGAACGCTGCGAAGTAAGTCTCTCCGGTTTGTCCCGTTACAAGACAGAGGAGCTGATGGGCTCCGATAAGGTGATCTCACATTGAGATAACCGAGGTGGTACCGCGAATGAATTTCGTCCTCGGATGTACGTTTGTACATTCGGGGTTTTTTGTTTTGACCATGCGTTATTTAACTCTGCAAGAGCCTTTTCCAAAAGTTTTTGGGAAGCCACGAAACACTTTTTTCAAAAAGGGTTTCGCGCGGGGCTTGGGTCAGAGCCCCAATATATTTTGAATAAGGAGGATTCCCATGAGAATCGCCGACCGTACCCTGTGCCGTGAAAACTGCTCCTTCAGCTTCAAGGAGAAGATCGAGATCTGCCGCCGGCTTGAAAAACTGAAGGTGGATGTCATCGAGCTGCCCGCCATTGACAATCCCAAGACCGATATTCTCTTTGTCCGCACTGCCTCCTCCTTCGTGGGGGCAAGCGTCCTGTCGGTTTCGGTGGGCATGACCGCCGAGAGCTTCGACCACGCCGTGCAGGCGGTCTCCGCCGCCAAGCACCCCCGACTGCGCGTGGAGGTGCCCGTGTCCCCCGTGGGCATGGAGTACGGTGCCCATAAGAAGCCGCCCAAGATGATCGAGTGGGTGTCGGCCACCGTCGCCAAGGCGAAAGCCGTCTGCGCCGACGTGGAGTTCTGCGCGCTGGATGCCACCCGCGCCGAGCCCGCGTTCCTGACCGCTATCCTCACCGCCGCCGTGGAGGCGGGGGCTACCGCCGTCACCGTCTGCGACAGCACCGGCGAGAAGATGCCCGATGAGTTCGCCGCCTTCGTAAAGGGAGTCATGGACACCGTGACGGTCCCCGTGGGGGTCTCCTGCGACGACAAGAACGCCATGGCCGCCGCCGCCGCTATCCTGGCGGTTCGCGCGGGGGCTGACACCGTCAAGACCGCCGTGGAAGGTGCCTGCGTGTCTCTGGAGGACTTCTGCGGCATCATCCGCAACTGCGGCAACCACTACGGCTTCACCGCGGGACTCCAGCTCACCGAGTACCACCGCATCCTCCGCCAGATCTCCCGCGTGGTGGCGGGGAAGGGCATCGACTGCTCGGCTTCGGTCAATATCGCCTCTCCCTCCGAGAGCGGCTTTGCGCTGGACGCGCAGGACGATCAGTCCGCCGTGTCCGCCGCCGTGACCAAGCTGGGCTACGATCTGTCTGAGGAGGATATGGAGGCTGTCTACAACGAGTTCGTCCGTGTGGCCGCCAAGAAGACCGTGGGGGCCAAGGAGCTGGAGGCCATCGTCTCGGGGGTGGCCATGCAGGTGCCGCCCACCTATACCCTGGTCAGCTACATGGTCAACAGCTCGGGGGGGAACGCCCTCGCCGCCTCCGCCCAGATCGTGCTGGACAAGAAGGGAGAGCAGCTCCAGGGCATCTGCATGGGAGACGGTCCCATCGATGCCGCGATCAAGGCTCTGGAGCAGATCATGGGCTGTCACTTCGAGCTGGACGATTTCCAGATCCAGGCCGTCACCGAGGGCAAGGAGGCCATGGGCTCGGCTCTGGTCAAGCTCCGCGCCGAGGGCAAGCTCTACGCCGGCACGGGTATCTCCACCGACATCATCGGTGCCTCCATCCGCGCCTACCTCAGCGCCGTCAACAAGATCGTCTTTGAGCAAACCGTTTGAAAAAGCGTCGTTTTTCAAACAAGAAGTTTTTCGTTTTGGCGTTTTGAGAAAACGCCATTCCGCGAAAGCGGAACCGACGCAAAACTTCCGCTTGGCTTCTATTGTATGAAAGGAATCATCTGAACCATGAAACTCTCATTTTCCACCAAAGGGTGGCATAATCATACCTTCGACGAATTCTGCGACATGGCCGCCTCTCTGGGCTATGCCGGAGTGGAGATCCACAACATCCACGGACCCATGTTCGTGAGCCGTGACGGCGTATTCTACGACTACGCCGCCGCCGCGACCCTCCGCCGTCTCTTTGAAAAGAAGCTGACCGTCCCCTGCATCGACTGCCTCATTGACCCTGCGGATGCGAGCCGTGCCGCCGAGGCTGAGGCCGAGATCCTCCATTGTATGGACGTGGCGGGGAGCCTCCGGATCCCCAACATCCGTCTCCGCACCGCCGCCGTCCCCGAGGGGGAGGTGGAGACCGCCATCGAGAACGTGGCGGCCCTGATTTCCCGCGTTCTCCCCGAGGCAGAGGCGCGCGGGGTAAGTCTGCTCATGGAGACCTCGGGTCTGTTCTGCAAGTCGGTGGCTCTCCGCGACCTGTTGGATCGCTTCGCCAGTGACAGCTTCGGGGCTTTGTGGCAGCTCTCCGCCGCCAACTTCGGAGGCGGTGAGACCCCCGAGGAGATCATCAAGAATCTGGGTGCCTACGTCCGTCACGTCCATTTCTGCGACACCCGCAGAACCGAGGACGGGCTGGAATTCTGTCTGGCGGGCGAGGGTGAACTGCCCATCTCCGAGATCATGCTGGCGCTCCGTTCGGTCAACTACGACGGCTACATCTCTCTGGTCTGGGATCCTCAGTGGTGCGAGGAGCTGGACGATATGGAGATCATCCTCTCCCAGTTCGGCAGCTTCATGAAGCAGTTCGACGATCCCTCCAAGAAACGCAGAACCCTCTACTTCAACCGCGCCCACACGGGTGAGTACGTCTGGGAAAAGGATCAGCTCATTGACCTCACCTTCTCGCAGGTGCTGGACCGCATGGTGGAGGAGTTCCCCGATCAGTACGCCTTCAAGTATACCACGCTGGATTACACCCGCACCTACGCCGAGTTCCGCGACGATGTGGACACCTTTGCCCGCGCCCTCGTTTCTATGGGCGTGAAAGCGGGCACCCACGTGGCGGTCTGGGCCTCCAACGTTCCCCAGTGGTACATCGCCTTCTGGGCCACCGTCAAGCTGGGCGCGGTGCTGGTCACGGTCAATACCGCCTACAAGATCCACGAGGTGGAGTACCTGCTCCGCCAGTCGGATACCCACACCCTCATCATGACCGAGGGGGCTAAGGACTGCCATTACGGCAAGATCGTGGCCGAGCTTTGCCCCGAGCTGGAGACCCTCCGCCCCGGCACGCCTCTCCACGCCCGCCGTCTGCCCTTCTTGCGCAACGTCATCACCGTAGGCTACCGCCAGAAGGGTTGCATGGAGTGGCACGAGGCCGTGGCTCGATCGGTGCAGGTGCCCGTGGAGGAGGTCTATCGCATGGCCGCCGCCGTGCACAAGGACGACGTTTGCAATATGCAGTACACCTCGGGCACCACGGGCTTCCCCAAGGGGGTTATGCTGACCCACTACAACGTTGTCAACAACGGTAAGTACATCGGCGACCACATGGAGCTGTCCACCGCCGACCGCATGATGATCCAGGTGCCCATGTTCCACTGCTTCGGCATGGTGCTGTCCATGTCCGCCTCCATGACTCACGGAGCCACCATGTACCCCCTGCCCTACTTCTCCCCCAAGCCCGCTCTCGCCTGCGTCCACAACGAGCACATCACCGCCTTCAACGGCGTGCCCACCATGTTCATCGCCATGATGCAGCATGAGGATTTCGAAAAGACCGACTTCTCCCACATGAGGATCGGGATCATGGCGGGTGCCAACTGCCCCGCTGACCTCATGAAGAAGGCCGCACAGCCCGATGTCATGAATATGCGGGAGATCGTCTCGGTGTACGGTCAGACCGAGGCAGCCCCGGGGTGTACCATGTCCAGCTACTACGATTCGTTGGAGGTCAGAACCGAGACCGTGGGCTCTGCCTTTGCCAACGTGGAGTGCAAGATCATCGACCCCGAGACGGGTCTGGACTGTCCCGACGGAGTCAACGGCGAGTTCGTGGCTCGCGGCTACAACATCATGAAGGGCTACTACAAGATGCCTAAGGCTACCGCCGAGACCATCGACGCCGAGGGCTGGCTCCACACGGGGGACCTGGCTTGCCGCCGTCCCGACGGGACCTACCTCATCACGGGCCGCCTGAAGGACATGATCATCCGCGGCGGCGAGAACATCTACCCCAAGGAGATCGAGGAGTTCATTTACACCCATCCCAAGGTGCGGGACGTGCAGGTCATCGGCGTGCCCGACCGG
>JAZNUO010000060.1:0-8911 GCA_045592305.1 Eubacteriales bacterium
CCCCTGCCCGATAAACCCCAATTTTAAGCCTCTCATTTCTTTCTGCCCCCAGTATAACACAACCCCCGCGCAAAGTCTGTCGCTTTACGCGGGGGTTGAAATTTTTATGAAAAAAGAGAAGCCCCCCGAAGGAAGCTTCCCAAAACGGATCAAATTACTGCTGTGCAGCCACGATCTTATCCTGAATGTTCTTGGGCACCACGTCGTAGCCGGTGACCTCGAAGTCGAACCAGCCGCGACCCTGGGACATAGCGCGCAGGGAGATGGGGTAGTCAGCCAGCTCGGACTTGGGAGCGGTGGCCTGGATGGTGGTGTAACCAACCTTACCCTCGTAGGGGTGCATACCCATGACGCTGCCGCGACGCTTGTTCAAATCGCCCATGACATCACCCACCAGAGCGTCGGGAACCGTGACGGTCAGATCGCCCACGGGCTCCAGAAGCACGGGAGCGGACAGCTCGAGGCACTTCTTGTAGGCCAGGTTAGCGGCCATCTTGAAGGACATTTCGTCGGAATCAACGGCGTGGTAGCTACCGTCGTACAGCTCGGCCTTGAGCTGAACCAGCGGGAAGCCTGCGGCACCCTTGACCATAACGTCCTCCAGACCCTTCTGGACGTGAGGAATGAAGTTCTTGGGCACAGAGCCGCCCACGGTGGCATCCACGAAGGTCAGACCCTCCTCCTCGCCGGGAGCGAAGCGGATCTTGACGTGACCGTACTGACCCGAGCCGCCGTTCTGCTTCTTGTGCTTACCTTCCACGTCGCAGGGCTTGGTGATCTTCTCGCGGTAGGGGATCTTGGGCTCGTCCAGCTTGACCGAAGTACCGAAGCGGGTCTTCAGCTTGGAGCACAGGACGGCCAGATGCATATCGCCGATACCGTAGATGCACATCTGCTTGGTCTCGGGGTTGTTCTCGTAACGGAGAGTCATATCCTCCTCCAGCATCTTGGCGATGGCCTGAGAGATTTTGGACTCGTCCTTGGCGGTCTCGGGGGTGATACCCTTGCACATGTAGGGGGTAGCGTACTTCACGGGAGCGTAGACGGTGTCGCCGGAAGCGCGGAGGGTATCGCCCGTGTTGGTGTCGGACAGCTTGGCGATCATACCCAGATCACCGCAAGCCAGCTCCTCGACCTCCACCTGATCCTTACCTCTCATGATGTAGATATGAGCCATCTTTTCAGAAGCGCCGGTGCGGATATTGCGGAGAACCTGATCTCTCTTCAGCACGCCGGACATGACCTTGAAGAAGGACATCTTACCCACGAAGGGATCGGCGATGGTCTTGTAGACGAAGATAGCGGGATCGCCCTCCACGTCGATAGCCACGGGCTTGCCGCCGATGTCCTTCTCCACCTTACGGGCGGTAGGACGGGGGAAGGAGCCCGCGATGGCATCCAGCATAGCCACCACGCCCCACATATTGGTGGCGGAGCCGCAGTACACGGGAACGATGGTGCCCTCAATGATACCGTTATGGAGCGCCTCGACGGCCTCCTCCTTGGTGAAGGACTCGCCCTCGAAATACTTCTCCATCAGATCGTCGGAGGTACCGGCCAGAGCCTCGTTCAGGGCATCCTTGTAATCGTGAGCGGTCTGCTCCCAGTTGATCTTCATGGCAACGCTGACACGCTTGCCCTTCTCGTCGTACTTGAAGGCCTGCATATCGATCAGGTCGATCATAGTAACGTCTTTACCGGTCTCCACGGGAATGAACACGGGGCAGACGGACACGCCGAAGGAAGCGTGGATCTGGTGGAACACGCGGGCGAACTTGGTCTCGGGATCGTCGCACTTATTGATAAAGAAAGCCTTGGGAATACCGGCGGCGCAGGCTGCGTCCCATGCCAGCTCAGTACCGACCTCAACGCCTGCCTTACCGTCTACGCAAATGACGGCGGCATCGGCCACGCGGACAGCCTGCTTGACTTCGCCCTGGAAGTCTAAGAAGCCGGGGGTGTCCAGCATATTGATCTTGGTGTCCTTCCAGGACAGGAACGCGGGGGTAGCCGAGAGGGTGAAGCCTCTTGCCTTCTCCTCTGCGTCGTAGTCGCAGACGGTGTTGGAGCTCGCAATGGAGCCCAGACGGTCGGTGGCACCGGCCATGTACAGCATAGCCTCGGCCAGAGAGGTCTTACCCGAGCCGCCATGACCCAGAAGCGCCAGATTACGGAGTTGCTTGGTGTTGAAATCAGCCATTTTGATTCACCTTTGTCTCCCCGCCGCACCCCGAGCTCTCCCCGGGACGGGGGCAGACACCTTTCTTTTTTAGGTGTAAATTTTTCGTTCAAACAGGTTCCGGGAAACGCGAAAACCGCGATAATCGTCGCGAAGACGCGATAAACGCCGCGAAAATCGCGCAAATACGGTACAACATTCGAACAACAAGAATATTATACTATATTTGCGCGATTTTTTCAAGATGTGTTTTTGAACTTTTGTATGATGGAACGTAGAAATTCGGGGGTTGCATTTGTTCAACAGTCACAAATTCGGGGTTTTTTCGACCCCGAATGCGCTCAATGCAGCATCGCCGACAGTCCGAACAGCTCCTCGGCGTTGCGGTTCGTCACCTCCGCCAGCTCCTCTGCCGTCAGACCGTGCAAGGGTGCGATGACCTCGGCGATATAGGGGATCAGGGCGGAATGGTTGATCTTGCCGCGGAAGGGGACGGGGGCCATGTAGGGGCAGTCGGTCTCCAAAAGGAGCTTGGAGAGGTCCATGGAGGCGATAACCGAACGAACCCGCTCGGCATTCTTGAAGGTGGCCACGCCGCCGAAGCCGATGTACCAGCCGCGTTTCGTCAGCTCCCGCGCCATCTCGGCGGAGCCTCCGTAGGCGTGGAACACACCCTTGACGGTGGGGTATTTGAGGATGACTTCAAGGCTGTCCCCGTGAGCCTCGCGGTCGTGGATGATGACGGGGAGGCCTATGTCGGCGGCGATCTGCATCTGTCCCTCGAAGAAGGCTCTTTGAAGCTCCTTGTCCATGGGCTGCCAGTGGTAGTCAAAGCCGATCTCGCCGATAGCCACGATCTTGTCGCGCCCGCGGCGGTCGGGGTCGCTGACCCACGCGCGGAGCGCGGAAAGCTCCTTTTCGGGGTTCAGGGGAGTACCGTCGGGAAGTCCTTGGGCATCCTCGGGGTGGATGCCGACGGCGGCGGCCATGTAGGGGTACTTCCCCGCCATGTCCACGGCGGTTTGGCTGTTCTGAAGGTTGGTGCCCACGTTGATGACGGCGGCCACCTTGGAGAGGAAGTCGGGGTCGGTCAGGAGGGTGTCCGCGCCGCCGTAGTTGTCGAATTTATCGTTGAAGTTGTGTGGGTTGGGATCGAACTTGCGGTCGAAGTAGTGGGCGTGGGTGTCGGTGTAGCGGGGCAATCGGATCACCTCTTTCTTCTGCTTTGGGGTAGGGGCGCGCCCTGAGCGGACAGTCGGGGTCGCCTGTCCTTACAAATCGGTATTCACCAGATAAACGGGATCAAACGGAACTTGACCTTCCTCGTATACTCCTCATACCCCGAAAGCTCCGCCGTCAGGAGCTTCTCTTCCCCGCGGATGCGGATGACCATGAGGACGGGGTAGAGGGCGAAGGGGATGAGGGCGTACCAGGAGCCGAGGACGAGGGGGAGGGAGAGGAACATGACCGTGGAGGCTGTGTACATGGGGTGGCGCACTACGGCGTAGAGGCCCGTGGAGATGACGGTCTGCCCCTCCTCCACCTTGACGGTGCGGGACAGGTAGGCGTTCTCCCGCATGACCTCGGCGTAGAGCGCGTAACCCACGAGGAACAGCGCCGAGGCTACGATGACCACGGGGAGGGGGACTTTGGACCAGCCGAAGCGGAAGTCCAGCCCCGCGAGGATGAAGCCGCAGAGGAAGATCAACCCCGTGACGGCGACCACACCCTTTTGGGCGCCTTGCTTTTCCTTTACGTCCAGCCGCTTGGCGAGGAGGTCGCGGGCGCGGGCGAGCATGATGATGCCCATGATCAGCATGGGGACAAAGAGGAGGCAGAGAAACAGGAGTCCGCCGGGGTAGTTGAGAGTGCCCGCGGGAAGGAAAAGGATGAGGGCGACCAAAAGGAGTCCCGCCGTGAATTTGGTGAGGGCGTTGAGCAGCAATTTCATGGTCTTACCTCCATAATGTTTTGAAAGTTCTTGAAAGGGGTCAAGGGGAAAACTTCTTTCAAGAAGTTCCCCTCAAGTCGTACTTATTCTTCCTCAGCCACCACAGCGATCGCCAGCTCCTCGAGAGCCTTGGGATCGGCGGGGGAGGGACACCTGGTCATGAGCTCGCTGGCGTTCTGCACCTTGGGGAAGGCAATGACGTCGCGGATGTCCTCCAGACCGATGGAGAGGGCCACCAGACGGTCAAGACCGAAGGCCAGACCGCCGTGAGGAGGCACGCCGTACTTGAAGGCCTCCAGGAGGAAGCCGAACTTCTCCTGCGCGTCCTCGGGGGTGAAGCCCAGCACCTCGAACATCTTGGACTGGATCTCACCCGAGTGGATACGGATGGAGCCGCCGCCCAGCTCGGTGCCGTTCAGCACGATGTCATAAGCCTTGGCGCGGACGCGACCGGGGTCGGTGTCGATGTATTGGAGATCCTCCTCCATGGGCATGGTGAAGGGGTGATGCTTGGCGTAGAAGCGGCCGTCCTCCTCGCTGTACTCCAGAAGGGGGAACTCGGTGATCCACAGGAACTTGAAGTCCTTGGGATCGCACAGACCCATCTTCTTGGCGCAGTGGCAACGGAGCGCGCCCAGCGCGTCGAAGACCACGGAGTTCTTGTCGGCCACGATCAGAATGAGGTCGCCGGGGGCTGCCTCCATGCGGGCCTTGATGGCCTCATTCTCTTCCTCGGTCAGGAACTTGGCGTAGGAGGAGGAGATCTCCCCCGTGGGAGCCCACTTCAGCCATGCCAGACCCTTGGCCTTGTAGGTCTTGACGAACTCCACCAGGGCGTCGATCTCCTTACGGGACATGGACGCGCCGCCGTTGACGTTGATAGCGCGAACCGAGCCGCCGCCGGCGATTGCGCCCGCAAACACCTTGAACTCGGTGCCCGCGAGGATGTCGGAGAGGTTCTTCAGCTCGAAGCCGAAGCGGATGTCGGGCTTGTCCGAGCCGAAGCGATCCATGGCCTCGGCGTAGGGCATACGGATGAAGTCGCCGCCGAGATCGATGCCGTAGAACTCCTTGAACATGAACTTGAGGAAGCCCTCGTGCATACGCATAACGTCGTCCTCATTCACAAAAGACATCTCGGTGTCGATCTGGGTGAACTCGGGCTGGCGGTCGGCGCGGAGATCCTCGTCGCGGAAGCAACGGGCGATCTGGAAGTAGCGGCCAAAGCCCGACACCATCAGAAGCTGCTTGTAGAGCTGGGGGGACTGGGGCAGGGCGTAGAACTTGCCGTGGTGGACACGGGAAGGAACGAGGTAGTCACGCGCTCCCTCGGGGGTGGGGGCGATGAGGCAGGGGGTCTCAATGTCGATGAAGCCGTTCTCTGCATAGTAATCGCGAGCCAGCTTGGTGATTCTGGAGCGGGCCATGATGTTGTAGGCCATGTCGGGACGGCGGAGGTCGAGGTAGCGGTGCTGGAGACGAAGCTCGGGCTTGACGGGGCTGTTCTCCACGATCTCAAAGGGAGGGGTCTGGGAGGCGGAGAGGATCTTCAGATCAGTTACGGCGATCTCGATCTCACCCGTGGGGATGTTCTTATTGACCGCTCCCTCGCCGCGGCGGCGGACGGTACCGTGGGCGCAGAGGACGAACTCGGCGCGGACAGTAAAGGCCTTGGAAAAGACCTCGCGGTCTGTGGCATCGTCAAAGGCAAGCTGAACGATACCCGATCTGTCGCGGAGGTCGATGAAGATCAGCGCACCCAGATCTCTCTGCTTCTGGGCCCAGCCCATGACACAGACGGTCTGACCCACCTGCTCGGCGGTTATTTCTGCGCACAGGCAGGTGCGCTTGTCGAGGTTGGTTAAAAGTTCTGCCATGTTTATGTTCCTTCTTTCGGTGAAATATTCCTTGAAAACATGAATGATTCCCACATTTATTGATCTTAATTCAAAGGCTTGCCGTCCTTGGTGAACAGAGGCAGCTTCTCCAGATACACCAGATCCTTACGGTCGGCGGCCTTGCCCTCGGCGAGGATGGTGGCGCGGCCGCAGATAATACCGCCTGCCGCCTCCACAAGCTGCTCCAGCGCGCGCATGGAGTCGCCCAGAGACACCACGTCGTCCACGATGAGGATGCGCTTGCCCTTCATGAGGGCGGCATCGTTGCCGTCGAGGTAGAGGTGCTGCTCGCGGTTGGTGGTAATGGAGTTGACCTTGACATCCAGAATGTCGCGCATATAGAGCTTGGTGCCCTTACGCGCCAGCATGTACTTCTGATTGCCCGCGAGACGCGCCATCTCGTGGATCAGGGGAATGCCCTTGGCCTCGGCGGTGATCATGTAGTCATACTCGGGAGCCTTATCCAACAGAGCCTGCGCGCAGGCGGTGGTCAGCTCGGGATCGCCGAAAATGACGAAGGCGCCGATCATGAGATCCTCGGTCAGGGGGCAGAGAGGGAGGGCGCGGTCACAGCCCGCGATGGTCATGTTGTAGTACATTTGTTCCATGGTGCGTGTCCTTTCGTTCAATCAGAGGATTTGTTCATAGCCTTCTCGATCACCTGAATGCGCTCGCCCACGGTGGGGTGGGAGTAGCCGATGGTGGCGAGGAAGGGATGGGGATTGAGATCGCTGAGGTTATCGCGGGAGAGGCGCTTGAGGGCGTCCATGAGGGGCTGACCCAGACCGCAGTCGGCGGCGAAGGTGTCAGCGTGGCGCTCCATGCGGCGGGAGATGATGTTGAAGGGCACCATGAGCAGGGTCATGAGGGGGCTCAGCACCGCCATGGACAGCATCAGCACCATAGCCTCGGCGTTGACCTCGGCAAAGCCCATGGCCGTACTGACGGCGGGGGATGCCACGGTCACACCGATGACAGCCGAGACGATGGCGTAGATCACGATCTGCAACAGCGCCATGACCGCCGTGTCCTTGTGCTTGTCATGCCCCAGCTCGTGGGCGAATACGGCGGTGATCTCGTCCTCGGAGTAGTTGTTCACCAGATTATCGTACAGAGCGATCTTCTTGCCCTTACCGATCCCCGCGCAAAATGCGTTGGCGCGGGTGGTGCGCTTGGAGGCGTTCATAACGTAGATGCTCCGCACCTTGTAGCCGTTGGACAGGAACAGCTCGTTGATTCTGTCCTTCAGGCTTCCGTCCTCCAGAGGATCGAAGCGGTGGAAGAGCTTTTGCAGGGGCAGGGCAAAGACCGAGCCCACCAACACCATGACGAGGAAGAAGCCGAAGATGCCCACCATGAGCCAAAGACCCACCAGCTCGTAGAATACCGCGGCGATGCTGGCCAGAGCTACGTTGAGCAGAAGGTTCAGGATAGCGTTCTTGACCGTATCCCCCCAGAAGGTCTTTTTGGTGGACTTGTTGAAGCCGTACTTTTCCTCGATGCGGAAGGTGAAGATGTAATTGGGGATGATGTCCACCGCCGAGAAGAACAGGCAGAAGGCGACTACCATGAGGGTATCGTCCAGCAGTCCGTTAAAGGCGATGATGCTGTCGAAGGCGTTGTAGACCACCGCCAGCAGGTCAAAGGCAAGGACAACTACCAGCAACACCGTGTTGATGGCTCCGTTGATGAGGCTGAACCGACGGCGCTCGTGGGTATAGGCCACCCAGCGGTTGTACTGTTCCTCATCATAGATACCCTGCACGCAGGCGGGGAGGGGCTTTTTCATCTGTTTTGAGGACAGATAGACCTCAAAGAGCTTCCAGATATAGTCCAGAAGAATCAAACCGATAAAGAAATATTTCATCATTGTCTCACCTCATATCCCTCAGGGGTTACATCCACGCGGTACATGCCCGCGAGTGCCTCCTCCACCAGCTCGTCGAAGGGGAGCTTTGCCTCCTGCGCCAGCACCTTTTTCAGGTCGGGGCGGGTACGGGGGTGGCGGGGAGTGAATACGGTACAGCAGTCTTCAAAGGGCTCGATGGAAGTTTCAAACGTACCGATCCTGCGGGCGGTGACCACGATATCCTCCTTGTCCAGACCGATGCAGGGACGGAATACGGGGTGGGTGGCTACGGGATCGGTGACACCGATGGCCTCGGTGGTCTGGGAGGCCACCTGACCCAGGGATTCGCCCGTGACCAGCGCGCCGCAGTAGAATTTCGATGCCACGCGGTCGGCAATAGCCATCATGTAGCGGCGGAGGAGGAGGGTGAAGTAGTCCTCGTCGCAGTGCTTGACCAGCTCCTCCTGGACCTTGGTCAAGGACACCACGTGGACGATCATCTCATCGTTGTTGTACTCGGACACGATCTGCGCCAGACGGAGCACCTTATCGCGAGCCATCTCGCTGGTGTAGGGGAAGGACTCGAAGTGGATGGCCTCCACGGTCATGCCCCGCCGCGCCATCATATAGCCCGCCACGGGGGAGTCGATACCGCCCGACAGCAGGAGCAGACCGCGGCCGTTCGACCCCACGGGCATACCGCCCGCGCCCTTGACAGGACCGGGATGGACGTAGGCGGCGTACTCGCGCACCTCCACCCGAACCGTCACGTCGGGGTTATGGACATCCACCTTCATGTAGGGGCAGGCCGACAGGATCGCGCCCCCCGCCTCGCGGGAGATCTCGATGGAATCCAAGGGAAAGGACTTGTCGGAGCGCTTGGACTCCACCTTGAAGGTCTTTTTCCCTGCCAGATGGGGAGGAATGTACTCCTTGACGGTGGCGAGGATGCTCTCCATGTTCTTCTCGCAGACGGCGGCGCGGCAGATGGCCACGATGCCGAAAACCTTACCGGCGGCGGTCATCATGCCGTC
>JAZNUO010000061.1:0-2451 GCA_045592305.1 Eubacteriales bacterium
TACGATCCGACTTATCGCTCTTTCCATTTGTTATAATAATACTGTCTCTCGAATTCTGTCGGAAAGGAGCTGCCATGTCCACCTACAACGAACTCATCAAAAATTTCGAGCGCATCCGCTCCTATATGCGGGATTTCTACGTGTACGGCTTCAAGAGCCGCGAGGCGTTTCAGTCCAAGAGCGCGCGCTCCTATGACGACGAGCGCCGCCGCATGGAGAGCTGGCTGGGGGACCACATGAGCTTTGTCCGCACCCCCGAGGGGAAGAACGTCTTTATCTCCATCGACAGCCGCACCATCCCCCATAACCCCCTCTACAACGCCTGGAAGGCCAAAAGCTTTACCGACGGGGACATCACTCTCCACTTCATCCTTTTCGATATTCTTCACGATCCCACGGTCAGACGCGCCGTCCCCGAGATCCTCTCCGAGATCGACGGCAAATACCTGGCGGGCTTTGCGTCGCCACTCATGTTCGACGAGTCCACCGTCCGCAAAAAGCTCAAGGAATACTGCGAGGCGGGCATCCTGACGGCTGAAAAGGAAGGTCGCAAGGTCTACTACCGCCGCACCGACTCCACCGACGTGTCCAGCCTCACCGACGTCCTCCACTACTACTCCGAGGTCGCCCCCTGCGGTGTCATCGGCTCCTTTATCCTCGACAAAGAGGTCGCCGACACCGACTCCTTCACCTTCAAGCACCACTACATAACCGGCGCCATTGACAGCGGCGTGCTGGCCGCCCTCTTCACCGCCATGCGGGAGAAGCGAGCCGTCACCGTCACCAACATGAGCCGCCGCAAGGATCTCCCCCGCCGCAGCCGCATCGTCCCTCTCCGTATCCTCATCAGCGCCCAGAACGGTCGCCAGCACCTCTTCGCCTACCTACCCGACTTCAATTCCTTCAACTCCTACCGCGTGGACTACCTCTCTAATGTGAAGCCGGAGGAACCCACCCCCCGCTTCGACGAGCTGAGAGCCGAGCTGGATCGGATGCAAAGCCGTATGTGGGGTGTCAGCGTCAAGCGCAACAAGTGGGGTAATGACCATCTGGAGCACGTGGAGTTCACCATCCGAGTGGAGGAGGGCGAGGACTACATCGTGAAACGCCTCTACCGCGAGAAGCGGGTGGGCACCGTAGAGAAGCTGGACGAGCACACCTACCGCTTCTATGCGGATGTGTACGATTCCAGCGAGATGATCCCGTGGGTTCGCACCTTCATCTGCCGTATCATCAAGATGAATTTCTCCAACCGTACCCAAGAGAACAAGTTCAAGCAGGATCTGAATGAGATGTACCGCCTGTACGGCATGAACGAGGAGGTGAAGCCATGATCTTTTCCGAGCTGTATTCCGCCTACTACAACACCGTGGCCGCCATTATCTCCCGCATTCTGGATGGTGAGAGAAACGAAAAGGAGCTGCAAAAGATCGTGACCGAGCGAGCCTTCGGGGAGAGCGGTCTCACCATTCTCCCCTCCCTCAAGACCGAAAAGTGGCAGCTTGTCCACTCCGACATGACCACCCCGCTGGCGCACCGGCCCACCATGCCCTTGACCACCCTGCAAAAGCGCTGGCTCAAGGCCATCTCCCTCGACCCCCGCGTGAGACTTTTCGGTGTGACCTTCCCGAGCCTCGATGACGTGGAACCCCTCTTTACCCCCGAGGACTACTACGTCTATGACAAGTACGCCGACGGCGATCCCTTCGAGGATGAGGAGTACATCCGTCAATTCCGCGTCATTCTGGAGGCCATCCATAGCGGCTCCCAGATCAAGTTTGAGATGGTCAACCGCAAGGGCAATACCATGTTCATCCGTTGCCGTCCCGTACGGCTGGAGTATTCCGAAAAGGACGATAAATTCCGCCTCGTCACCGCGGGCTGGCGCGCCGTCTCCACCGTCAACCTGGCCAAGATCCAAAGGTGCGTCCGCTACACGGGTGAAAAGCCGTCCTTCGGTCATGAAAAGGAGCCCACCTACGACACCGTCACCGTAAAGCTTTGCGACGAGCGCAACGCCCTGGAGCGGTTCATGCTCCACTTCGCCCATTTCGAAAAGCAGGCCGAGAAGCTGGACAAGCAAAACTACCTTGTCCGCATCAGGTACGACCACAGCGACCAGCCTGAGCTGGTGATCCGTATCCTCTCCTTCGGCCCCCTCGTGGAGGTGATCGGCTCGGAGGAGTTCCGCGGTCTGGTGATCGACAAGCTGAAAAAACAGAAAAATATTGGGTTAAAATAAGAAAACTGCGGACTTAAGTAACGAGATGCCTCCTGACATGGGGGCATCTTTTTCATATCTCTTGGGCGATATCCCGTTTTCGCAAGCGATGCGCGGTTGTTCAAACCGCGAGGGGATTGCAGTGCGGCGCGAAAATATGCGAAAAAAGCAAAAAAATTGTACGCGCCGCGGAGTTCGCAGCTTTTTTTCCGTGATTCGGCAGGAAATAT
>JAZNUO010000062.1:0-5624 GCA_045592305.1 Eubacteriales bacterium
AATCCTTTTTAAAGGTTTTTGGAGATTCCAAAGAACCTCGCAATATTTGCCAAAGGCAAATTTGCCCCGAGCGGAGCGAGGATGTTTCCAAAAGGTTCTTTGGCGGGTAGCGAAGCGGCGACGCGGTAGTGAATGGATGCCTGTGGCATGCAGAGCCGCGGCGTGACGGAGCCGCAGCGAGAACAGGGGCGGAGCCCCTGCCCGACAAACCCAAATTTGAAAGCTGTAAAATTGAAAAAAGAACAGGAGAAACCTATGGTCTCTCCTGTTCACAATGAATCACTTATGATACTTCGACCCCTTGGCGATCTGGTAGCAGCGGTACACCGCCTCGTACAAAATCACCCGCATGAGCTGGTGGGGGAAGGTCAGCTCGGAAACCGACAGCCGCATTTGGGCGGCAGCTTTAACCTCAGGGGCGAGTCCGTGGGAGGAGCCGATGATGAAGCAGAGGGTACCGCACTCCGCCGTGACCGACTCCAGCTTGCGGGAAAGCTCGGGGGAGGACATCTGCTTGCCCTCCACGCAGAGGGCTATGGGAAAAGAGCGGGGCGGGATAGCGGCGAGGATGGCTTTTGCCTCCTCCGACAATGCTTTTTTGATCTCGGACTCGGAAGGATCGTCGGGGAGCTTGACCTCCTTCAGCTCGACCTCCTCCACGCGGCACATCCCCGAAAGACGCTTTTTGTACTCGGCGGCGGCTTCCCGCAGGTAGGATTCCTTCAGGTTGCCCACCGTGATGAAGCGGACGGTCCGGGGCATCATAGGCACACCTCCTCGGGGGTCTCGGCGGTGACTTTTTCGATGGGGGAATCGCTCTCGCCCACCAGCATGGTGACGGTGTGGGGGGAAGCGATGCGGAGGGTGGTCTCATACCCCGCCAAGGCCGAAAAGGTCTCGTCGTAGGCGATATCGGGGTGGTTGTTCTCCTCACTCAGGTGAGCGAGGAGGAAGTGGGTGGTTCCCTGCCCTGCCAGCTCGGCGGCGAGGTCGGCGCACTCGCGGTTGGAGAGGTGTCCGCGCTTCCCGCGGATACGGAGCTTGAGATCGTAGGGGTAGGGGCCGTCCATGAGCATATCCACGTCATGGTTGGATTCCAGCACGATGGACTCACAACCCGTCAGCCCCGCGCGCAGGGACTCCGAGACGTGACCCACGTCGGTAGCGTAGCCCACGCGGACCGTCTGCTCCCCGTCGGGGAACTCAAAGCGGTAGCCCACCGAGGCGCGGCTGTCATGGGGGGTCTCAAAGGCGGTGACGGTGACATCCCCCACCTTTGCGGTGTAGGGTGCCTTTTCATGCAAATGAAAGCACTTACACAGGGCTTCTGGCTGAATGTCGCGGTAACACAGAGCCGACTTGTAGAGGATATGGACAGGCCTCGGGTGCTTCTTGGCCAGCACCTCCAAGGCGGCCACGTGGTCATTGTGATCGTGGGTGATGAAGATGGCATCGATGCTGTCCATCTCCACGCCAAGGGATTTCAGGGAGGCGGTGAGGGTGCGGGCACATTTTCCGGCATCGATCAGGATACGGGCGGTGGGGGTCTCCAGGTATGCTGCATTCCCTCCCGACCCCGAATACAGGGTACAGAAGCGGTAGTTTGGCATGATCGATCACCCTTTGAAGAAGTCGGCCAGATAGCTATCCCAGACAAAGAGATAGAGAGCCTCGCACATGAACACCACCACGAAGGGGATGATAACCGTCAGCATCCAGCGGGATTTCTCGGCGCGGGTCTTTTCGGCGGCGACGAAGGTCTGCTTCTTTTCCTCACTCCAATCAGCGGGGAGCATCTCCACCGTTACGTCCTTGTTGACAAAGCCGCGGTTATAGGCCAGATAGGCAATGATCAGCACGGCAAAGACCAGAAAATAGGCGACCATGACACCGAACACGAGCACGTCATTCTGCTGCGCCTCCCCCACCGCGATACAGCCGTACCAGATGACGAAGAGGATCAGGGTCAGGGCGACGGTAGCCCACAGGCGGCGCTTGGTCTCTCTGTCCATGGGCTTCTGCTCCTTGGGGGGAATGCCGTTTCTCCCAAGGTCGGGGTGTTTTTTATTGGGTGAAAACATAGTTTCTCCTTAACACACGGTTGTTTTTGTAACTTTTTGTTTCTTTTTGACGAAAATCAGTAAATTCTGGCGGCACCTACGGGGCGGATACGAAGATCGTAGGTAGCCCCCTCGCCGAAGGCTCCGTCCATGACGGCGGTGAAGGTCTCCACCAGCTCGGCGGGGACGTAGGCCTGTACGGTGCCCGCAAATCCTCCGCCGTGGACACGGTAGGCGGCGCGCTTTCCGCCCAGCACCTGCTCGCAGAGGCAGAGGGCGAGGGACAGCCCCTGCTCGGTAACGTTCTTTACGGTATAGACATTCTGGAGGTAGCAGAAGGAGGACCGTCCCGAGGACAGGACACCCTCAAAATACTTGTCCACGGCGGTGTCGCGGGTGGACTCGTCGGTGGCGGCGATGGCGACTTGGAGGGCGGCCTTCTGGGCGGCCACGCGGTCATTCTCGGAGAGGAAGTGGAGGGCGCGGAGGATGGCGCGGTCGCCTACCTTCTCGCGGAGGGCAGGAATGGCGGAAATGACCTCGGCGGTAGTGACCTCACGGAGGACGGCTTTCCCGAAGTGGGCGGCCACGGCCTTCATCTCGGCGGGAACGGCGGCATAATCGTCGGTGAGGTCGGCGTGGTTGCCGCCGGTGTTGACAATGCAGAGGTGGTAGCCCGCGGCGGTCATGTCGAAGGGCAGAGCCTCGATGACGGGGGCGGCGGGATTGGCGAAGTCGATGGCCACGATACCGCCCACGGCGCAGGCCACCTGATCCATGAGTCCGCAGGGCTTACCGAAGAATCGGTTCTCGGCGTACTGGGAGATTTTGGAGAAGGAGACCTCGTCCACCTCACCCTTGTTGTAGAGGTGGGAGAGGATGGTGCCGATCATGTCCTCAAAGGCGGCGGAGGAGGACAGACCCGAGCCCTTGAACACGGTGGACACGGTGCAGGCATCGAAGCCGCCCACGGCGTAGCCGTTATTCACGAAGCCCTTGCACACCCCCGCGATCAGGGCGGCGGAGGTACCGAACTTGGATTCATCGGGTTGGGTATACGCAGAAATATCCACCACGTCCTCGTCGAAGCCCTCGCTCTTGAGACGGATGATGCCGTCGGCGCGGGGGGAGGCCACGGCCAGCACGTCGAGGCTGATGGAGGCGGCGATGACGCAGCCGTGGTTGTGGTCGGTGTGGTTGCCCGACAGCTCGCTGCGGCCTGCCACGGTGAAGAGACCCACTTCGCGGTCGGCGCCGTACATGGTGGCGAAGGTCTCGCAGAGCTTCTTGACCCGCTCTCTCTGGACGGGCGCGCCGCCGACAGAGCCGAGGGCCTCGAAGGTAGCGTCCAGCTCCCCCGCGTCGATGGCGGCTACGAGGGCGGAGAGGGTGGTGAGGGGTTTATCGTAGATCTTGATGGGGGTCATGGTGTTGTTCCTTTCGTATGTAAAGTAATCGGGCATACAGACGGGTTTATTATAGCATAAACGGGGGGGAATTGCAACGGGTATATGTAAATTTTTCGGGAGGGGAATAAAATGCCCCCGCGGGTGCGAGGGGCTAAGGATATTTCACTTATTCCTTGCGCTTGATGAGTGCCGCGCCTGCGAGGGCGATCAGCATCAGCAGTCCGCAGGAGAGGATGGAGCCGGAGCAACCGACCTTTACCGTGGGGGTAGTCGAGGACTCGTCCGCGGTGGGTTCCTCCGTGATCGCGGGATTGTCGGAGGGAGCTTCGGTGGGAGCTTCGGTCACGGGGTCTGTTTCGGGTTCGGTTTCGGGAACCGTGTCGGGATCTGTTTCGGGCTCGGTCTCAGGCTCGGTTTCGGGCTCGGTTTCGGGCTCGGTCTCGGGCTCGGTTTCGGGCTCGGTTTCGGGCTCGGTTTCGGGTTCGGTTTCGGGTTCGGTTTCGGGTTCCGTTTCGGGTTCCGTCTCGGGTTCGGTTTCGGGCTCGGTTTCGGGCTTGGTCTCGGGCTCGGTTTCGGGCTCGGTCTCAGGCTCGGTCTCGGGCTCTGTCTCAGGCTCGGTTTCGGGCTCGGTCTCGGGCTCTGTCTCAGGCTCTGTCTCAGGCTCGGTTTCGGGCTCGGTCTCGGGCTCGGTTTCGGGCTCGGTTTCGGGCTCGGTATCGGGCTCGGTTTCGGGTTCGGTTTCAGGCTCGGTTTCGGGTTCGGGCTCGGTCTCGGGTTCGGTCTCAGGCTCAGTTTCGGGCTCGGTTTCGGGCTCGGTTTCGGGCTCGGTTTCGGGCTCGGTTTCGGGCTCGGTTTCGGGCTCAGTCACCGGAGGTTCTTCTGTCTCAGACTCGGTCTCAGGCTCGGTTTCAACTTCCGCTAACTCAGTTAAAATATATGCCCGAGACATCCAGTCCTTAGTCAAAAAGATTTGACCATTATACTGGAATATTCTAGTCTCACGACTAGAATCGTGTATTATGATATACGACTCTTGGTTAAACCAAGCTTCATCAAAGTCTGGCGAGTTATAATCAATCTGGTCGTAAACCGACTCGTAATACGGCCTCACTATCTTTTCAATAGTATACCAATCCTCATAATACGTCTCATCATTTATTGAGATCCAATCAATATACTCTGGAAGGATCTCAGTTCCTTTGATGTTCGTGGGCAGAGGTTCAGGTTCGGGCTTTGTCTCGGGTTCGTCTTCTTCCAACTGTCCTCCGCACATCAAATACATTTCTCCATTTTCTGTTACTATAAGTTCGCTTTCGCGATACTCATACATGGTGGCATACGTATCGTCAAAATAAAAAATGGTTTTTTCGCCATTTTCAATTATCGGCTCTACATTTACATCATTTACTTTCCAGTACAAGGAGCTATATTTGGGATCTATATAAGGCTGAACTTCAAAAAATTCTGTAATGATTCCAGTTGGCGTTTCAATTTGAAAAACACCCGGGAAAATATCGTATCCAGCACATACATAGCCGATTAATATGAACACCATTTCACCTATATACACTACATACGAATCTCCTGCTTGTAAAACCCAAATATCTTCTATGCAGATATAGCAAGCATCGGGAGCCGCCTCTATGGTTTTAACACGAGGGTCATCCTTTGTAGTTTTCATGTAAACATGAAAATATAAGTTATCTACGAACTCCCAAATGGAGTCACGGTCTTCATATATTGAGATTTCGTCTCCCCTATAAATAGTTATTGAATATACCTTATCATAGGGAGGATATATATCCCGCCCAGCATACAAATCACTCGACATGATAAATTCACCCTCAGAAGATGCCCGCACCGACCAAGGAATAACGGTTATAAGCATTGTCATTACAAGGATGGCAGAAACCAACTTTTTCATTTTGCTTCCTCCTATACAAATTCTCTGATTAGAGCGTCCAAGTATTATGAGCCCAATAATCATGGACTACTCCAATTTTCGTTTCGCTATCTATTTTAGCACACATTCTTTAAAATGGCAATGGGTTCCAAAAAATGTTTACTTTTTGATGCATATTTTTTGGTTTCCCCCGTCCCCAGGCCCCCCCACCTTGACAAATCCCCCCATCTATGCTATAATACTCCCGAAGCC
>JAZNUO010000063.1:0-2304 GCA_045592305.1 Eubacteriales bacterium
CGAGAGACGCGAGGGTAAAGCCAAAGCAGCAGAGAAACAGCGGTCGGTGGCGGAATATGGCCATGACGGGACTCCTTTCGGTAGAGTGTAGGGTTCAAACTTGGGGGTAACTGTTCAGCCACCCTTCAAATTGCAGTTTAACGGTGAGATACAAAGATACAAGATACGAGATACAAGATATGCAAAAAAACTTACGGCGACCTCCGTTTCTATATCTTGTATCTTGTATCGGCCGAGCTTGCTCGGCGCGTATCTTGTATCTCTTCTCCAAACTCCCATTTACCTAAATTTACCCAAATTATACCACAAACCCCCGCCCCTGTCAACGCTAACTTTAGGCAAAAAGTCAAAACAAATTTTTCAAAAACTATTGCAATTTCAAGAAAAGTATGGTATAATATTCTGCGTGTGTGTTACAAGCACCGCGTATTACACGGGTGGTCCGCTGCGCAGCTCTGCATGAACACCCCGGATTTAAGGAGGCTAAATAATCATGGATTTGATTAAGGCTTTTACCAATGAGCAGTTGAAGGAGCATGTCCCTCCCTTCGCAATCGGTGACACCGTTCGTGTCGAGAACAAGATCAAAGAGGGCAACCGCGAGAGAATCCAGATCTTCGAGGGTACCGTTATCGCCAAGCACGGCGGCGGCATCTCCGAGACCTTCACCGTCCGCCGTATTTCCTACGGTTGCGGCGTGGAGAAGACCTTCCCCCTGCACTCCCCCAACGTGGCCGGCATTAAGGTCGTTCGCGTCGGTAAGGTGCGCCGCGCCAAGCTGTACTACCTGCGTGACCGCGTCGGTAAGGCTTCCAAGGTCAAGCAGCAGATCGACTGATTCGGCTCGAACACATAGAACCACTCTGTCCCCAAAGACAGGGTGGTTTTATTGTTTATAGGGAATGAATCGTGGCGATAGAGCCCCGCGGGGCCGTCCGCTTTCGGATACGGGACGGGGAGGAATTGGTCCTTGGTAGTTGACAAAGCGGTGGTTTTGTGGTAAAATAGTAGCGTAAAATGAAATTCACTCCCAAAGGAGCGTACAGATGAACACCTTCTATCCCGAGATCAAGAAAAACTTCGGCTTTGGTCTGATGCGCCTACCCATGAAGGAGGGAGAAGTGGATATCCCCCAGACCTGCGACATGGTGGATGCCTTTATCAACGCGGGCTTCAACTACTTCGACACCGCCCACGGCTACATCGGCGGCAAAAGCGAACTGGCAGTCAAGGAGTGCCTCACCTCTCGCTACCCCCGCGACAGCTACATCCTGACCGATAAGCTCTCCCCCAACTTCTTCAAGACCGAGGCGGATATCCGCCCCTACTTCGAGTCCATGCTGGAGGCCTGCGGGGTCGACTACTTCGACTTTTTCCTTCTCCACTCCCTCAATAAGGGCAACTACCCCCACTACACAGGCAACCGCGCCTTTGAGATCGCTTCTGAACTGAAGAACGAGGGCAAGGTGCGCCACGTGGGTATCTCCTTCCACGATACCGCCGACGTGCTGGAGACCATCCTCTCGGAGCAGCCCGCTATTGAGGTGGTACAGCTCCAGTTCAACTATCTGGACTATGAGGACAGCCACGTCCAATCCCGCCTTTGCTACGAGGTCTGCGCCAAGCACGGCAAGCCCGTCATCGTCATGGAGCCCGTCCGCGGCGGCAGTCTGGTCAATCTCCCCGCGGCGGGGCTTGAGGTGCTGAACCGTCTGGGCGAGTATTCCCCCGCGGGCTACGCCATCCGCTATGCCGCCTCCTTTGAAAACGTGTTCATGGTTCTGTCGGGCATGAGCAATCTGGAGCAGATGACCGATAACGTCAAGTCCATGAAGGACTTCACCCCCTTCACCGAGGAGGAATACAAGGCGGTCTATTCCGTTGCCGACATCATCCGCGCTATCCCCACCATCCCATGCACCTCCTGCAAATACTGCGTGGACGGCGACCGTTGCCCCATGCGTATCAATATCCCCGGGGTGTTTGGCTCCGAGAACAAAGCCCGCCGCTTCAATACCGAGGATGCCCGCGCCCACTACGGCTGGATGACCTCCAAGGGCGGCAAGCCCACCGATTGCATCGAGTGCGGTGCCTGCGAGGAGATCTGCCCCCAGCAGCTACCCATCCGTCAGCTTCTCAAGGAGATCGGGGAGAGGTTTGAAGGGTAAATTGCAGTTTATCAGCGTGATAGACTCTATGTACTTTTCTCTCCCTGTCGAGAGAAAAGTACCAAAAGAGCGCCACGCAAGGAAAGTACCCACGGTACTTTCCTTACGGATCCTTTCGCCTGATCTGCGTGCCCAT
>JAZNUO010000064.1:0-2355 GCA_045592305.1 Eubacteriales bacterium
CGGGTCTTTCGGGTGTCGCTCGCCCTCTTTGCGGGGGTGGGGGGCATCGGAACCCTACTGTTGTGGGGCTTGTCTGCTCCCTTCGCGACGCTGCTGGGCAGTCCCCTGTCCGCCGCCTGTATGCGGGCGATCTCCCCTACCGTGCTGCTCATCTGCCTGTCCTCGGCCTTTCGGGGTTACTTCCAAGGCAAGGGGCGGATGCTGCCCACCGCCATCTCCCAGGTCATGGAGGCGGCGGGTAAGCTGTTTCTGGGGCTGGCCTTCGCGGGCCTTGCCATCTCAAAGGGGGAAGCTCTGCCCGTGACCGCCGCCTACGCCGTCATGGGTCTGACCGTGGGTACCGCCCTGTCGGTGCTCTACCTCCTCTGCCACAAGACCCTGACCGACCGCCGCGCCCCTCTTCCTGCCGCCTCTGCGGACGGTGGGACTCGCCCCATCCTGAAGCCCCTGCTGGCTACCGCCATCCCCGTCACTCTGAGCGCGGGGATCATCAGCCTCACCAAATGCATCGACCTCGCTCTCATCCTGCGCCGCTTGCAGGCCGTGGGCTATACCGCCGCCGAGGCTACCGCCCTGTACGGGTGCTACTCCACCCTGGCGGTGCCCGTGTTCAACATCCTGCCCTCCCTGACCACCTCGGTGGCTCTGTCCGCCACCCCCGCCCTGTCGGCGGCGTTGAAGGAGGGAAAGGACGGCATTCCCGCTCTGAAAAAGACCGCCTCCTCGGCGTTGGGAGTGACCCTGATTCTGGCCTTCCCCGCCGCTCTGGGGATCTCGGTGTTTGCCGAGGATATTCTGACGCTGCTCTTTCGGGGTCAGCCCGAGGCGGTGGCGCAGGCGACTCCGTGGCTCTCCTGTCTGGGGCTGTCGGTCCCCGCCGCCTGTCTGACCACGGTCACGGGGGCCATGCTCCAATCGGCGGGCAAGGCGCGCAAGCCCATCCTCTCCATGCTGTTGGGTGTGGGGACAAAGATCATCACCGCCTACGTCCTTTTGGGTCGCGACGGCTGGGGCATGGCGGGCGCGCCCGTCAGCTCTCTGCTCTGCGATACCGTCATCGTGATCTGCAATCTGGGCTTCATCGCGAGATACGCCCCCGCTATGCTCCCGACCCTCCGCGGGGGACTGTCCCTCGTGGCGCTCCCAGCGGGTATGGCGGTGGGGGCGGTGACTCTGACCAAGCTTTTGCGGTCTTTGCTGGGTCGGCAGACCGTGACCCCCCTCCATACGGTCGCCACCGTGATCTGCGTGGCCTGCCTCTACGGCGCGGGACTGCTCATCGCCCTCTTGCTCGGAAAACAATTACCTGTAGATAAAAAGAAGGAACTGCACAATGAACAAGCTCACCAAACAACAGCGTGACGCGAACGTCCGCTACTTACTGGAAAAGACCACTCCCTATACCTTCGAGGATTTAGTGACCGTCGTGGAGCTGCTCAGATCCGAGGGCGGTTGCCCTTGGGACATGGAGCAGACCCACAAGTCCATCCGAAATGACTTCATCGAGGAAACCTACGAGGTCATCGAGGCCATCGACACCGAGGATCCCGTCCTGCTTCGCGAGGAGCTGGGCGACGTGCTGTTGCAGGTGGTGTTCCACGCCCGCATCGAGCAGGAGAAGGACGTTTTCGGCATGGAGGAGGTCTCCAACGACATCTGCGCCAAGCTCATCCACCGCCATCCCCACGTGTTCGGTACAATCGAGGTGGAGAATTCCGCCGAGGTGCTGAAGAACTGGGAGGCCATCAAGGGGGAGGAGAAGCAGAGAGTCACCGTCACCGACAAGCTCCGCGCCATTCCCCCCATGTACCCTGCCCTCATGCGGGCGCAAAAGGTGGGCAAGAAGGCCGCTTGCTTCGATTTTGCCAATGCCGACGAGGTGTATAAAAAACTGGACGAGGAGATCGCCGAGGTGAAGGTCGCCGCCGCATCGGGAGACCAAGCCGCCGTGGCTGAGGAGCTGGGCGATCTGCTCCTGACCGTCACCAGCCTTGCCCGCAAGCTGGGGGTCAAGTCCGAGGAGGCGCTGTACCACGCTACCAACAAGTTCATCGACCGCTTTGAGAAGGTAGAGAACGCCGTGATGGACGCGGGGAAGGATATGGAGACTTTGACCATGGCCGAGCTGGATGAGATCTGGGACGGGATCAAGCATCAGCATGACTAAGACCACCCACACCCCCCTGAACCCCGCCGCCACCCTCCGCCACACCTATGACGGACGCTTCAAGACCGCCCGACTGAGTCTGGTATGGTTGCTCCCCGCCGATGCCGAGACCTCCCCCCTGACCACCCTGCTCTTCGGTATCTACCGTCGGGGCAGTGAGCACTACCCCCGTTTGGCCCTTCTCAACC
>JAZNUO010000065.1:0-12795 GCA_045592305.1 Eubacteriales bacterium
TGAGATCCTGATCAACAATGCCGGCACGCAAAACGAGGATGATATCGATATCAACCTGAAGGCGCTTATCCATATCACCGAGCGCTACGGCGTGCAGCCTTCCATCCGCTCGGTGCTGAGCATAGGCTCGGCCAGCGCGCACACCGGCGCGGAATTCCCCGAATACTGCGCAAGCAAAGGCGGCGTACTGGCCTACACCAAAAACGTGGCCATGCGCATTGCCCCCTACGGCGCCACCTGCAACAGCCTCGACCCCGGCGGTGTCCTCACCCCCCTCAACGAGTGCGTCATGAACGATCCCCACCTCTGGGCGCAGATCATGAACGAAACACCCCTGAAAAAGTGGGCCACCCCCGAGGAGATGGCGGATTGGGCGTATTTCCTCACCGTGGTCAACACCTTCTGCACAGGGCAGAGCATCCTCGTGGACGGCGGGGAGTCCATCAATTATCACTTTGTGTGGAAGAACTGACAGAAGATGTGAGTTACAGGTTTTTCCGTAACGCTATCTTGTATCTCGTATCCCGTATCTCACAATGATCCGTTTTCTCCATCATTCCCCAATGGGCAAAAAACACCGCGAAAAAATCCGCGAAAATACGGAATGTTCACAAAAAAACTGTATACATTTGTTAGGATTTATAGTATAATAGTATGAATCTACAAAATGAGGTGACGTCCCATGAATCAGCAACCGAAATATCGCAGAATTCTCCTCAAGCTTTCGGGTGAGGCCTTGGCCAACGGGCAGAAGGACTCCATCCTTGATTTTACCTTTATCGACCAAGTCGCCGCCGTGCTGAAGAAGTGTCTGGCCGCGGGGGTTGAGATCGGCATCGTGGTGGGCGCGGGAAACATCTGGCGCGGTGCTGCGGGTTCGGTCAAGATGCAGAGAGCCCGCGCTGACCACATGGGTATGCTGGCTACCACCATGAACGCCATCGCCCTGTCGGATGCCTTCATCCGAAACGGCATGGATACCGTGGTCATGTCCGCCGTGGAGATGGACACCTACGCCGACCACTACACCTCCCGCCATGCCGACCGCCTCCTGCGGGAGGGCAAGATCTGCATCTTCGCGGGCGGTACGGGCTCGCCCTACTTCTCCACCGATACGGGAGCCGCCCTGCGCGCCGCCGAGATTGGTGCCGATGCCATCCTCATGGCCAAGAACATCGACTACCTCTATACCGCTGACCCCCGCAAGGATTCCACCGCCACCCCCATCTACGACGTGACCTACGACGAGATTCTGGACAAGAACCTCCGCGCCTTCGATCTGTCCGCCGTCATTTTCTGCAAGGATAACAACATCGAGTCCTACGGCTTCGGTCTCGCCGACCCCGAGAACATCTACCGCGCCGTCATGGGCGAGCCCGTGGGCACGCGGATGCACAATTAAGTCTCCCCTCGTAGGAACCGGCATCCCCGACGGTCCGCAAAACAAAAACATCAAAACACAGGAACATAGAAAGGAAACACCGCCATGAAGTACAACACCAAAGCCCTTGAGGGAAGAATGGACAAGGCCATCACCGCCTACGAGAACAATCTCGCCGACGTCCGCGCCAGCCAAGCCAACGCAGGCGTTCTCAACCGCGTCACCTTCGATTACTACGGCTCCGCCACCCCCATCAAGGACATGGCCGCCGTCTCGATTTCGGATGCCCGCACCCTGGTCATCACCCCCTATGACAAGTCCACCCTGAAGGCCATGGAGAGGGCCATCCAGATGTCCGACATCGGTATCAACCCCCAGAATGACGGTACCGTACTGCGCATGATCTTCCCCCAGCTCACCGAGGAGCGCCGTAAGGCTCTGGCCAAGCAGGTCAAGGGCATGGGCGAGGAGGCCAAGGTGGCAGTCCGTAACATTCGCCGCGATGCCATGGACGAGACCAGGAAGGCCAAGAAGGACAGCACCATGACCGAGGACGAGGTCAAGGATGCCGAGAAGGCCATTCAGGACGTCACCGATAAGTACATCAAGAAGGTGGACGCACTGACCGCCGCTAAGGAGAAGGAGCTCATGGCCATTTAAGGTCACGCCCGACTCAAAAAAAAAATACAACGCGAGGGGCGGGCGATATGGCCCGCCCTTTATATGGTGAAAGATACAATACGATTCGAAAGCTGCAGCCTATCTTGTATCTCGTATCTTATATCTCGTATCTTGTATCTCACTCCCGCTCCCATTTCCACTCACCAAGAAAGGAAAGCGTCATGCCTCTTTTCAACAAAGACCCCAAACCTACCGCTCCCGAGACCCCGAGGCTCGACGAGCACTTCAGACACATCGCCTTCATCATGGACGGCAACGGCCGCTGGGCCAAGAAGCGGGGAATGCCCCGCGAGTACGGTCATAAGGTGGGCTCAGCCACCTTCAAAAAGATCTGCATCTACTGCTGTGACGTGGGCTTCAAGGCCGTCACGGTCTACGCTTTCTCCACCGAGAACTGGAAGCGCCCCAAGGCCGAGGTGGATGCCATCATGGGCATCCTGGACAGCTATCTGGAGGAGCTGAAGCGGGACTATAAGCAGTACCATAACCGCTTCAAATTCATCGGAGACCTCTCTGTGTTGACCCCCGCTCTCCGTGAAAAGATCGCTTACGTGGAAACCTTGAATCAGGAATTCGACCAGATTCTGAACATAGCCCTCAACTACGGCGGCCGCGCCGAAATTGCCCACGCCTTCAACACCCTCGCCGCCGAGGGCAAGACCACCGTCACCGAGGAGGATATTTCGAACGCCCTCTATACGGTGGAGTCGGGGGACCCCGACATGATCGTCCGTACAGGCGGCGACCTCCGCATCTCCAATTTTCTCCTCTGGCAAGCGGCCTACGCCGAGCTGTACTTCACCGACAAGCTCTGGCCTGACCTCACCCCCGCTGACGTGGACGATATGATCCGCGACTTCTACTCCCGCAAACGCCGCTACGGAGGCCTCTGACCCTTTCGCCGCGACCCAAATCATCAGAAAGACAGGTATATACCATGTTCAAACGTATATTGACCGGTGTGATCGCCTTCTGTTTCGTTTTAGTCCCCGTCGTTTTCTTCGCCGATACCGCGGTGCTGCCCATCGCCGTAGCCCTTTTCGGCTGCATCGCCGTTTATGAGGTGCTGCACTGCGTGGGACTACATAAGAACCTGTGGGTCTCCGCTCCCCTGTATCTTGTGTCCGCCGCCTTGCCCTTCGGGATCCGCTATTTTGAGGTGGCCACGGTGATCGCTCTGCCCGCTGTCCTCTGCGTGGTGCTGATCTACCTCCTGGCGTCGGCGCTATTCTCCCACGGCAAGGCCGATATCCGCGACGTCAGCACCTCCATGGTCCTGTGGCTCTACACCCTCATCGGCTTTGCGGGTCTCATCATTATGCACGATTTCATCAACGGCGGCCGGTATTTCTACCTCCTGGCCTTCGTGGGTGCCTGGATCACGGATACCTTTGCCTACTTCACGGGAATGCTTTTGGGCAGACACAAGCTCATCCCCGACGTTTCTCCCAAAAAGACGGTGGAGGGTGCCGTAGGCGGCGTGGTTTTCTGTACCCTGTCCTTCGTGGGCTTCGGTTTGCTCTACAACCACTTCTGGCTGGCTGACGGCGCAAAGACCATCCCCCTTCTGGCTATGGCCATCGTGGGCTTCCTTGTCTCCATCGTCTCCCAGATCGGGGATCTCTCCCTGTCCCTGCTCAAGCGCAAGTACGGCATCAAGGACTTCGGTAAGATCTTCCCCGGTCACGGCGGCGTGCTGGATCGCTTCGACTCGGTGCTGGCCGTATCCATTATTCTGACCGTGTCCTTCGTGGTTCTCACCGTGCTGGGCATCTGACGGAGCAGACCTATGAAATACGATTCCAACTATCCCGATCTCATTGTCCTGGGCTCCACAGGCTCGGTGGGCGAGCAAGCCGTGGACGTAGCCCGCGCCCACCGTATCCCCCTGCGCGCCGTCACCGCCTACAGAAGTGTTCAGACCGTGGAGGCGCAGGTGAGAGAATTCCACCCCGATTTCGCGGTCATGACCGACGAGACCGCCGCCGCCGACCTCCGCGCCCGTGTGGCGGATACCGACACAAAGGTGCTGTCGGGCTTTGAGGGCATCACCGAAATGCTCCATACGGTCAAGACCCACAACCCTCTCGGCATCACCGCCGAGAACTCCATCTTAGGCGAAGCAGGACTCCTCCCCACGCTGGAGACCCTCAAGGCGGGGCACAAATTAGCCCTTGCCAATAAGGAATCCCTGGTGGTGGGGGGCGAGCTGGTCATGTCTCTCGCAAAAGAGAAGGGAACCACCATCCTCCCCGTGGACTCCGAGCATTGTGCCATCTTCCAATGCCTCCGCGCGGGTCATCACGATGAGATCAGCCGCATCCTCCTGACCGCCTCGGGAGGCCCCTTCTACGGCTACACCAAAGAACAGCTAAAGACCGTCACCAAGGCCATGACCCTCGCCCACCCCACGTGGAAGATGGGGGAAAAGATCACGGTGGACTCCGCCACCCTCATGAACAAGGGCTTCGAGGTCATCGAGGCGGTGCATCTCTTTGGCGTTTCTCCCGAACGGGTGGAGGTCATTGTCCACCGCGAGAGCATGATCCACTCCATGGTGGAATATATTGACCATAGCATCATCGCCCAGATGTCGGTGCCGGATATGCGCCATTGCGTCCAGTACGCCTTGACCCATCCCCGCCGTCTCCCCGCGGGAGATACCCTGAAGCAGGCCGACCTTTTTGCCCTCGGTAAACTCACCTTCAGCAGACCCGACACCGAGGTGTTTCCCCTGCTGTCCCTCGCCCGTGACTGCATCGTGGGGGGCGGCGCGCTCCCCTGCGTCCTCAACGCCGCCAACGAGATCATCGTAGCCGCGTTTCTGCGCGAGGCTGTCCGCTTCTGTGAGATCCCCGAGCTTGTCACCCGCGTGGTGGAGGACCTGTCCTGCACCGCCTCGTGGCACACCTACGACCGGCTCATGGAGGCCGACACCCTCGCCCGAGAGCGGGCGGCAAAGCTGCTGGCAGTACACACGTAAGGAGACGGCAACGTTTCATACTTTGGTTCACCCTTTTCTCGGCTCGATATGCCCCCACGGGTGCGCGAATTTCCCATCCCACTTTCCCTAACGGAGGTCCTTCCAAACCCTATGGCTATCCTACGCACGATATTCTATCTCGCCCTGACCCTCTTTCTCATGGGCATCCTCATTTTCGTCCACGAGCTGGGTCACTACCTCACCGCCCGCGCCTGTCACGTCACCATCTACGAGTTTTCTCTGGGCATGGGCAAGAAACTCTTTGGCTTTACGTCCAAAAAGACGGGTATCCAATACTCCCTCCGCCTGTTTCCCATCGGCGGCTACGTCTCCATGGCGGGCGAGGACGAGGACAAGGAGGGGGAGGAGAACGACCCCAACGCCTTCAATAAGAAAAATCCGTGGCAACGTCTCATCATTCTGGTGGCGGGCGCGGCCATGAACGTCCTGACAGGCGCCCTCGCTATGCTGATTCTGGTGGGCGGCATGACCCTGGCGGGCTATAAGCTCCCCTCCACCACCATCGCCGAGTTTGCCCCGGGTGCCTCCAGCTACGTCACGGGTTTGGAGACGGGCGACCGCATCATCCGCGTGGACGGTGTCAAGGTGCACACAGGCTACGACCTCTCCTACGAGATCATGTTCAACGGCTACAAGCCCGTGGACGTGGTGGTGGAGCGAGACGGGCAGGAGTACCTGATCCCTCAGGTGGTGTTCCCCTCGGGTATGGAGGACGGCATCGAGCTGGGGAGCATGGACTTCTACGTGCTGGCGGGAGAGTCCACCGTGGGCAACGTCCTCAAGACCACGTGGTATCGCTCAGTGTCCTCCATCAAAATGGTGTTCGACTCCATCGGCGGCATCATCTCGGGACGCTTCACCCTGGCCTCCATGTCGGGTCCCATCGGGGTCTCCTCGGCGGTGGCCGACGTAGCCTCCCAGCCCATGGCCTTCTGGAATATCCTCTACCTCTTCGCCCTCATCGCCATGAATCTGGGGGTTATGAATATGCTCCCTCTCCCCGCCCTGGACGGCGGCCGCGTATTCTTCCGCATCATCGAGATCCTGCGCTTCGGTAAGCCCGTCAACCAAAAATTCGAGGCCACCGTACACGGTCTGGGCATGACCCTGCTGCTCATGGCCACGGCTGTCATCGCGTTCAAGGATCTCTTCCAGCTCTTTTGATGGAGATACACTATGAACTACAATTCCATTCGCCGTAAGACCCCCGAGGTCAGAATCGGACAAATCACGATCGGCGGCAGTCACCCTATCGCCATCCAGTCCATGACCAATACCGACACCCATGATACAAAGGCTACCATCAACCAGATCAAGGCGCTGGCCTCGGCGGGGTGCGACATCGTCCGCATCACCGTCCCCGACGTGGAGGCCGCCAAAACCGTCCTCGCCATCAAGGAGGAGGGCATCACCACTCCCATCGTGGCGGATATCCACTTTGACTATAAGGTCGCCCTCAGGTGCGCCGAGTACGGCGTGGATAAGATCCGCATCAACCCCGGCAATATCGGGGATGACGGCAAGGTCAAGGCCGTAGTGGATGCCTGCAAGGCAAGGAATATCCCCATCCGCATCGGTGTCAACAGCGGTTCTCTGGAAAAGCACATCCTGCAAAAGTACGGCTCCCCCACCCCCGAGGCCCTCTGCGAGAGCGGGCTCTACCACGCCGCCCTGCTGGAGAGGTTCGACTATACCAATATCGTCATCTCCATCAAGGCCTCCACCGTCCCGAGCATGATCGCCGCCAACCGTCTGCTGGCGCAGTCCTGCCCCTACCCCCTCCACCTTGGTGTTACCGAGGCGGGCGGTGCCGAGATGGGGCTGGTCAAGTCCGCCGCGGGCATCGGAGCCCTCCTCTGTGACGGCATCGGCGACACCTTCCGCGTCTCCCTCACCGCCGACCCCGTAGCCGAGATCGCCGCCGCCCGCAAGATTTTGAACGCTTTGGAAATTGAAGGCCAGTGCGGTCTCCAGATCGTCTCCTGCCCCACCTGCGGGCGCACCAGGATCGATCTCATCGACCTCCATACCCGCTTTGAGCAAGCCGTCCGCGCCGAGGGGCTGGACACCCTCCCTGTGAAGGTCGCCCTCATGGGCTGTATCGTCAACGGACCCGGAGAAGCCCGTGAAGCCGATATCGGCATCGCGGGAGGCAAGGGGGAAGCGCTGCTCTTTGCCAAGGGGGAGATACTGGGGAAGATCTCCGAGGAGGCCGTGATTCCGACTTTGATTGAGAGACTGAAAGAGTTCAAACGGTAAAGAATCTCGCGCCGAAGGCGCATATCGAGTCCCTCAGGGACATATCGAGTGCCAACAGGCACATATCGAGTTCCGCAGGAACATATCGACGAAAGGTCTTTGTCGAGATATCCCCTTCGGGGATTCGATATGCCTCGGGCATAGCCCTCAGCTCGATATACCGCTTTCGCGGCTCGATATGCGCCCTTCGGGCGCGTGAATGGAAAAAATATACTATTTAAAACATAACGGCGGGATGCCACCCCCCGCAAGAAGAAAGTGAAAAACACCATGAAAACTGCCCTTGAAATTCTGTACAAGTATACCCCCGACTCTACCGCCCGCGCCATCCTGAATCAGGCGCAGAACCCCGTCGTGCGCGCCGATAAGGACAACCGCGCCCTCCAGATGGAGCTGTCCTTCCCCCGCCTTGTGGAAAAGGACGAGCTCTACCGCATGGAGGAGGAGGTCGCCCGAGCCTACGGGCTGAACTACGTCAAATTCCTGCCTCACTACCCCGCAGAGCTGTTTTCCGCCGACTACGTCCCCGAGCTCCTGAAGGAGACCGAGCGCGTCGGCGTTGTAGCGCGGGGTTTTTTCGGTGCCAACAGCTATGAGCTGAAGGACAATACCCTCATCATCCGCATTCCCTTCTCCGAGGCGGGTATCCGGCTCATCCGCAGCGCCCATACCCCCGACATCATGGGGCGCATCCTGCACAGTGAATTCGGTCTGGACATCCGTGTCAGTATTGAGATCGCCGAGGATTTCAACGATGATATGATGTACGAGAACCAAGCCGAGCGGCTGGCGGCCATGGACAAGCAGATCGCCGAGGCCGACCGTCAGTATTCCATGTCGGTTGCCGAGCGCAGAGCCGCCGAGCAGCAGGGTCAGCAGCCCGTCAAGCCTCAGGAGCAGGTTGAGATCCTCCCCCGCGTCCAGACCCTCTTTGGCGAGGGAAGCGGCGCGATCCATACCCCCGTCATCGAGAACGGACGGGTGAAGATGGGATTTATGGACTTCGACATCTCCGAGCCCGAGTACGCCGTGGGCGGGGAGTTCGACATTGTTCCCACCCCCCTGTCCGCCATCGACAAGCCCATGCGGAACATTGTGGTGCTGGGCGAGGTCTTTGGCTTTACCAAGGAGCCCACCAGACAGGGGGATAAATTCAACATCACCTTTGATATTACCGACAATTCCGCTTCTCTGGAGGCGCGCTGTATCGGCGTGCTCCCCGAGGATGCCGATGCCATCTGTAAGGTGGTGTCCAACGGCGCGGTGGTGGCCATGCGGGGCTACACCAAGCGGGAGACCCGTCGGGATAAGACCGAAGGCCCCGACCTGATCTTCCATCACAACGCCATCGCAAAGATCGGCCGCGCCGTCCGTAAGGATACGGCGGAAAAGAAGCGGGTGGAGCTCCACGTACATACCCAGATGTCCTCCATGGATGCCGTCATTCCCCCCTCGGAGCTGGTCAAGCAGGCCAATCAGTGGGGGCATTCCGCCATCGCCATCACTGACCACGGCAACGTCCAAGCCTATCAGGATGCCATGCTCACCGCCGAGAAGATCGGTCAGAAGGTCATCTGGGGCATGGAGGCCTACTTCGTCAACAACACCGCCTCCGCCCTCTACGGTCAGTGTCCGGGTCACATGAACGGGGAAGCGGTGGTATTCGATATCGAGACCACGGGTCTGTCTGTCCAGAACTGCCGCATGACCGAGATCGGCGCGGTGAAGATCAAGGACGGACAGGTGCTGGATACCTTCAATACCTTTGTCAATCCCGGGATGCCCATCCCCGAGGAGATCGTGAAGCTCACGGGCATCACCGACGGTATGGTGAAGGACGCGCCCACCGAGGCTGACGCGCTGAAGGCCTTCTTCGATTTCGTGGGCAAACGCTCCGACACGGGCGGCGAGATGCTTCTCATCGCCCACAACGCCGACTTCGATACGGGCTTCATCCGCGCCGCCTCGGTGCGATGCGGGTACGAGTTCAAGAACCCCTACCTCGACACCTTAGCCCTCGCCCGCTTCCTGATCCCCGACCTGAAGAACCACAAGCTGGACACCGTGGCGACCCACTATAATCTGGGCAACTTCAACCATCACCGCGCCTGTGACGATGCCGCCATGCTGGCAGAGATCTACTTCTGTATGCTCCGCGATCTGGACGAGCAGGACGTCCGCACCTACGATAAGCTGGTCAGCGAAATGGCGGAAAAGACCGACCCCTTAAAGCTCCGCCCCTACCATCAGGTGCTGCTGGTCAAGAACGCCACGGGTCTGAAGAACCTCTACAAGCTGGTTTCCTACAGCTACCTGAAATACTACCGCCGTAACCCCCGTATCCCCAAGACCGAGCTGGAAAAGCACCGCGAGGGACTCATCGTAGGCTCTGCCTGTGAGGCGGGGGAATTGATGCGAGCCATCATCGACAACCGCCCCGAGGCGGACATCGCCGAGATCGTCAAATTCTATGACTATTTAGAGATCCAGCCCATCGCCAACAACCGCTTTATGATCGCCGAGGGTAAGTTCAAGAATGACGAGGAGCTCCGCGACCTCAACCGCAAGGTGGTGGCGCTGGGCGAGAAGTACGGCAAGCCCGTGGTGGCGACCTGCGATGCCCATTTTCTCAACCCTGAGGATGACGTGTACCGCAAGATTCTCCAAGCGGGCATGAAGTTCAAGGACTTCGATAAGGACAGCGGACTCTACCTCCGCACCACCGAGGAAATGCTGGAGGAATTCTCCTACCTCGGAGAAGAGAAGGCTTATGAGGTGGTGGTTACAAACACCAATCTGATCGCCGACATGATCGAGGACGGCATCCGCCCCTTCCCCAAGGGCACCTTCAACCCCCACATGGACGGCGCGGACGAGGATCTGGAGCGCATCTGCTACGAGACCGCCAAGTCCCGCTACGGCGACCCACTCCCCGAGATCGTTAGGGATCGACTGGAGCGTGAGCTCCCTTCCATCATCAAAAACGGCTTCGCGGTGCTCTATATGATCGCCCAGAAGCTGGTGGCCTACTCCGAGTCCCAAGGCTACCTCGTGGGCTCCCGCGGCTCGGTGGGCTCCTCGGTCGTCGCCAATCTGGCGGGCATTTCGGAGGTCAACCCCCTCCCGCCCCACTACTGGTGCCCCGACTGTAAGTATTCCGATTTCGAGACCGCCAAGCAGATCGGCGTATTCTCGGGCTTCGACCTCCCCGACAAGATCTGTCCCAACTGCGGCCGAAAGCTCAATTACGACGGCCACGACATCCCCTTCGAGACTTTCCTCGGCTTCTACGGCGATAAGTCCCCCGATATCGACCTGAACTTTTCGGGTGAAGTGCAGGGTAAGGTCCACAAGTACACCGAGGAACTATTCGGTGCCGAGAACGTATTCCGCGCGGGCACCATCGGCGGCGTGGCGGAAAAGACCGCCTTCGGATTCGTCATGAAGTATCTGGAGGACAAGAAGATCAGCGTCAACCGCGCCGAGGTCAACCGTCTTTCCGCCCATTGTGTGGGGGTCAAGCGTACCACGGGTCAGCACCCCGGCGGTATCGTGGTGGTGCCCAAGCATCTGGAGATCTACGATTTCTGCCCCGTCCAGCACCCCGCCGACGATCCCAATTCGGATATCGTCACCACCCACTTCACCTTCGAGTACCTCCACGATACCCTTCTGAAGCTGGACGAGCTGGGTCACGATATGCCCACCAAGTACAAGTATCTGGAAAAGTATTCCGACACGTCTGTTCTGGACGTGCCCATGAATGACCGTTCCATCTACGAGCTGTTTCTGGGCACAAAGCCCTTGGGAGCCTCCCCCGAGGACATCGGCTGTCCTCTGGGCACTCTGGGACTTCCCGAGCTGGGTACCCGCTTCGTCATCAAGATGCTGGAGGAATGTAAGCCCCAGACCTTCTCGGACCTGCTCCAGATCTCGGGTCTGTCCCACGGCACCGACGTCTGGACGGGCAACGCCCAAGAGCTGATCGCCAACGGCACCTGTACCGTCTCGGAGGTCATTGGCACGCGAGACGATATTATGCTGGCGCTGATCCGCTACGGTGTAGAGAAATCCCATGCCTTCAAGATCATGGAAATGGTGCGTAAGGGCAAGGGGCTGACCCCCGAATTCGAGCAGGAAATGCGGGAAGCGGGGGTGCCCGACTGGTACATCGCCTCCTGTAAGAAGATCAAGTATATGTTCCCCAAGGCTCACGCCGCCGCCTACGATATGTCGGCCATCCGTCTGGGCTGGTACAAGGTGCACATTCCCTTGGCCTTCTACTGCGCCATGTTCACGGTTCAGCCTCTGGGCTTTGACGGTGCTTTGGTCATGCGAGGCAAGAAGGCGGTGGCCGACTACATCGCCGACATCGACAAGCGCTCCCAGAGGAACGAAACCACCCCCAAGGAGCTCCAGAGCCTCCCCGTCCTTCAGCTTGTCAACGAGGCCTACGCGAGAGGCATTGGCTTCCTCCCTGTGGATCTGGAGAAGTCCACTGCCGACGAGTACGTCCCCGAGAACGGCAAGATCCGTTTGCCCTTCGCCTCTCTGGCGGGTCTGGGCGAGAACGCCGCCGCCAACATCGTGGCCGCCCGCGAGCAGGAGCCCTTCTTCTCCATCGAGGATCTCCAGACCCGCGCCAAGCTCACCCGCGCCGTGGTGGACATTCTTCGCCAGAATCACGTGCTGGACGGGGTGAACGAGACGGATCAGATGACTATGCAGTTCTGACATAGATACAAGATATATAGATACAAGATATGGGACGAATCGGCTATATCTCGTATCTCGTATCTTGTATCTCGTATCTTGTATCTCGTATCTCGTATCTCATATCTCATATCTCATATCTTCCATCATTCCATAAAGGAGCCCCCCTATGCACATCCCCACCTCCCCCACCACCTACATCGACGTTTTGCCCTTCGACACCGCCCTCGCCGAGGCCCTCCGTCCCCACCCCGACTACGAGGTGTCCGACTGGCTTTATGTCCCCAACCGCTACGATGAGTACCGCTACATACTGGGCACGAGAGGGAAGAACCCCGTCATCTGCGTGGGCATCAATCCCTCCACCGCCGCCCCCAATGCCCTTGACCCCACCCTCAAGTCCGCCCAGCGCATCGCTCATGCCAACGGCTACGATTCCTTTCTCATGTTCAACGTCTACGCCCAGCGCGCCACCCGCCCCGACGATATGGAGAGGGAGCGCAACGAGTGGCTCCACGCCGAGAACATGAAGGCCTTCGCCTACCTCCTCTCCATCGCGGGGGAAAGACCCGCCGTTTGGGCGGCATGGGGAGCCATCATTGAGAAGCGACCCTACCTCGCCGACTGCGTCCGTGAAATGGTGGAGCTGGGAGCTCGGGCAGGAGCGGTCTGGTACCACGCGGGACCCATCTCGGTGAAGGGTCATCCTCACCACCCCCTGTACCTCAAGAGCAATACCCCAAGTCGGATCGTAGCC
>JAZNUO010000066.1:0-10344 GCA_045592305.1 Eubacteriales bacterium
TGAGCCGCGGCACTGCCAATTAGGCAGCCAGAGCAACTTGATTGTTGTCGTTTGATTTTTAAGGTTGGGCATTTTGACGGGATTACCCGGCCCGGCCCGCTTATCGCACTTCACAATCCCCGTCGAAACCGGTACACCCCCATATTGAGGTAAGAGGTAAGAGTGAACAGTGAAGAGGTATGGAGCGAAGGTGGAGAATGGATCGTAGATTAGTTGCGGTAGGTCTTGTCCTTCATGCGGCGCTCGATCTCGCGGTCGGATTCGGCCTTGGCGATGGAGTCACGCTTATCGTAGAGCTTTTTGCCTCGGCAAAGTCCGATCTCGACCTTGAGGCGGGGGCCCTTGAAGTAGACCTGAAGAGGGACCAAGGTATAGCCCTTTTGGGTCATGAGTCCCTGAAGCTTCATGATTTCCTTCTTATGCATCAGGAGCTTGCGGTCTCTGAGAGGCTCGCGGTTGAAGATGTTGCCATGCTCGTAGGGGCTTACGTGGATGCCGATGGCGTACAGCTCGCCGTCCTTGACGTGGCAATAGGAGTCCTTGAGGTTGATGCCTCCGCCGCGGATACTCTTGACCTCGGTGCCGTAGAGCTCGATGCCTGCCTCGTATTTTTCATCGACAAAGTAGTCATGCCATGCTTTTTTGTTCTGGGTGATGGTCTTGATCCCCTGTTTTTCCGCCATGGTGAGCCCTCCTTTCCTTTGGTCTTGGTCTTTCGCGGTGGCTTTTCTTACTCGTTTACGTCGTTGTAGTAGATATCCTCGTCGGGGAAATACATATCCAGATACTCACGGGCGAAATCGATGATGTATTCATCGTCAACTTCTCTATTAATATAATACTTCAGCCGAGAGATTTTTTCCTCGTATTCGTCGATCTGGGCGCGGTAGTCCTCCATCTGGGCGCGGAGCTGGTTGACGCGCATGACGTTGGCGATACTGATGATGAGAGCCGCTACCAGCAGGGTAGCCAACGCCACCTTCATGAGCATGGATTTGCCCAGACTCTTTTCGGATTCAGGGGTGGGGACAGACGAGGGCTTGGGATCTGTGACCTTCAGCTCGTCCTTTTTTTCCTCAAAGCGTTCGCGCTGCTCTGCCATGTGGAGCTCCTTTCTGCATCGCTTTTCTTGTTAGATTCTATCCGTTTTTTGGTTGGTTCATGCGGGCGGTCGCGGTTTTGGGGGCTTTACCGTCGTTTTTTTCGGTATCAGCTCCAAGAAGCCCGAAGCCTTGACCCGCGGTTGTTACCAGAGCCTCGGTGATCCGTTTGGTTCTCGCCTCTCGCTTTTTGCGGAGCAGCTTGCCCACCGTGAGGGCGAACAGGCACCGAAACGCTTTGGCGGTGAGGCTTCTCACCCACAAGGCGGGGCGTACCGTCAGGCAAAAGAGCCAACGAATGCCCTGCTTCAGACGGCTTATCACAGGGGACAGCACCCTCGCCGTCAGCCTTCCCACCGTCTGCATATAGACGAAAAAGCCGCCAACCATGCCCCACAGAGCGGAGGCGCGGAATTGGCCGTCATTTTCGTAGTAGCAGAGGAGGATCAGGGTGATAGCGGTCACGAGGGAAAAAACCAGATCCGTAATAAAGCGCAGGAGAACGCAGAGGATTCCTTTGCTTCCCTGTTTCCATTCGGTCAGCGTCTCCCCGCAGAATACCCGCAGGAAGCGAAGCGCATCGTAAAACACGCCGAGGGCAAAGCCCAAAACGGCGGCATAGACGAACAGGAGGGCCAGAGCGCGCTGGGCCTGATAGAGATCCAGTCCGCTCATGAGCCGAAGAAACGACGGGAGCGAGGCTTTTGGGGGCGCTCGGCAGAGGTCTCGTGGGCTTCCTCATAGAGAACACCGTTGAGCTTCCCCGTCACAGCCACGGTTCCCTCCCTTGTGTTGAGAACGTGGATGCGAAGTCCTTCCCCCTCCAGATTCAGGATCCCGCAGACAGTGACCAGGCGGACGTTGGTCTCGTCGAAGCTGACCACCTCGGATACGCCGCTGACGGTGATCTTATCGCGGTCGGTCGCGGTAAGGGTATGCCCCTTTCTGGGCTCTGTGCTTTGGGATTGGGTCATATCGTTCATATCCTGCCTCCGTCGCATTGTTCGCGGATGTTTGATCCGATTGATCCTATGCGGGGGACGGCAGGATTATGACGGTATGCGGCGCGGGAGAAGATTACTCCACAACCTCGTAAAGGGTGGAGGCCGCGTCCTTGCCAACGGTCTCCTTGACCTCAAGCACGCGGATACGCAGGGTTCTGGCACCGAAGGTGATCTCAAGGATGTCGCCGACCTTTACGTCGTAGGATGCCTTGGCGGGGCGGCCGTTGACCGTCACGTGGGCGGCATCGCAGGCCTCGTTGGCCACGGTGCGCCGCTTGATGATACGAGTAACCTTCAGGTACTTATCCAGACGCATATCAGTTCAGGTTCTCCTTCACGGCCTTAGCGGACACGAAAGCGAGATACTTGCAAGCGGGGACGGAAACAACCTCGCCGGTCTTGGGGTTGCGACCCTTTCTCTCGGCACGCTGGCGGACCTCAAAGGTACCGAAGCCGGAAAGCTGAACCTTCTCGCCCTTGGCCAGGGTATTCAGGATGGTTTCCTCGATGAGGCTCCAGGTCTCGGCAACCTGCTTCTGGGACAGCTCGCTCTTCTCGGCGACAGCTTTGATCATTTGGCTCTTGTTCATGGTATAGCTCCAATCTTATAGTGTATTTTTGGGGTACGGATATTATACCACATAACCCGCAAAAATGCAATACCCCCAAACGATTTTTTTGCTATTTTTCGGAGCTTTTTCCCGTTGTACCGAGCAGAGACGGAAATCCTTTTCGGTTTCTGTAGAATTCTGTCAAAAACGCGGGTGGGGGCATATACTGCCTGTGAGCGGAGGCGTGCTTCGGTATCGCCGCTCAAATTCCTTATGGAGGTATACATCATGTCTGACAATCGTTTTATTCCCTGCGGCGCGCTTGGAAACGGATGCGGCAAGGGTGGCGAGACACGCACCGTCTGCGTGGAGACCAACCGCATTCTGGACTCCTGCCGTGACCGCGACTGCTTCGAGAATGTCCGCGTGTTCCTGACCGATCTGGGACAGGACATCATCGAACACACCACTCAGGTGCGGGTCAAGGATGCCTGCATCGCCTGGACCTACATCGGCATTGATCCCGTTCAATTCAACCGCGGATTCTACACCGTTCACATCCGCTTCTACGTCAAGCTCATCTTCGAGGCTTGTCTTTGCGGCGGGCGTTCCCAGGAGTTTGATGGGATCGCTGTGCTGGAGAAGCAGGTAGTCCTTTTCGGCGGGGACTCCTCGGTGAGCATCTTCCGCTCCAGCGCCGACGGCTCTGCCTTCTGCGCCGAGCCTGAGCCCTGCTACAAGGAGCGCAGTGTTCCCACCGCCGTAGTGGAGGTCGTGGATCCTATCGTTCTGGGCGCTCGGGTGCTGGAGCCCGTTTGCGCTGAGCCCGTTTGCTGCTGCTGCTGCGCCTGCGACATTCCCGCTTCCATCGCCGGGTGTCTGTCGGCGCCCATGTACGTGGAGGCGCAGGACTGCGACGGCCACGGTCGGGATGACCGACGGATCCTGGTGGTTTCTCTGGGTATCTTCTCGCTGGTTCGGTTGGTTCGTCCCGCTCAGTATCTCATCACCGCGTCCGAATTCATCATTCCCGACAAGGAATGCGTCTCCTCCTCTCCCGAGAACCCCTGCGAGCTCTTCCGCTCCATGGCCTTCCCCATCTCGGAGTTCTCCCCCGCGCCTATGCCTCTGCCCACGGCTGACCGCAACAAGTGCGGCTGCAACGGCTGATACTCATTCTCCGTAATCCCGCTCCACCCGCTACGGCGGGTGGTTTTTTACGGAAAAAACGTCTCTGCCTTGGGCGGGTAGAGACGTTTCTGGGATGCCGATCGCGATGCAGGGAAACGCGGGGCATGGAACCGGGCGAACTTGCTGATTCGTCAGAGATCAACCGTCGTCACGGTCGGAGTATCCGCCTTCGACCTTGTCGAAGTCCTCCTTGGACGCGCCGCACAGGGGGCACACCCAGTCTGCGGGCAGATCCTCAAAATCGGTGCCTTCGTCCACACCATTATCGGGATCGCCTACCTCGGGACGGTACTCATAACCGCACAGCTCGCAAGCATATACGCTCATTCCTCTCCCTCCTTCCAAATGGTTATCGTCATTTCGCGGGGCTTTTCTCTCCCCTTCAAAATATCCGTAGTATATAATATAGCATAGACGGCGTTTTGTCAAGAGTATTCCGCACATTTCATGAAATTTTCTTCATTAAACAAATTCCGTCACCTGTATAGGCGATATTTTTCAACAATTTCACAGAACCGCTCTGCATCCTCGGCGGCTTTTGCGGCCACCCCCGCGGGGTCGAAATCCTCTGTCAAAAGATCCTGACCGAGGCGCAGAGCCAGACCGCTTTGGCGCATGGTGAATGCGGGGTATTTCTTGAAATGACGGAACATATAGAGCATGGACTCGAAGGGGCGGTAGGCATCACGATCGGTGATATGGAGCTCCACTCCGCGGCAGACCTCCCCTTCGTGCTTATTGAACATGGGTGTGAAGGTCACGGCGCGGAAAACCACTCCGGGGAGGCACAGGGCGTTCATGTCCTTGACCAGCGACTTTTCGTCCACGAAGGGCGCGCCCACCCAGTCGAAGGGTCTGGTGGTTCCCCGTCCCTCGGAGAGGTTGGTGCCCTCGTAGATACAGGTGCCGACGTAGTTGATGGCGCTGTTCACCGTGGGAATGTTGGGGGAAGGATTCACCCAGAGGAGGTCGGTCTCATCGTAGTACATATTGGGTGCCCAGCCCTCGCAGGGCAGGACGGTCAGATCACAGCCGATTCCCTTTTCGGTATTGACGTAGCGGGCGTATTCCCCCACGGTAAGGGCGTAGCGAGTGGGAACCGCGTACTCACCCACGAAGGAGGAAAAGCGGCTCTCGTCCAGCAGCAGTCCCTCACAGATGCGATTGCCGATGGGATTGGGGCGATCCAGCACCAGAACCGACGTGCCCGCGGCCTTGGCGGCGCGCATCATCTGGGTCAGGTTGCAGATATAGGTATAGAACCGCGCGCCCACGTCCTGAATATCGTAGACGGCTATATCCACCTCACGGAGCAGCTCGGTGAGGCGTTCCGTCCCCCGCAGGGCGGTGATGTCGTAGAGGCGCGCTCCCGTTTCGGGGTGGGGAACACCGTCCTCCCCTGAAAATCCTCCGTCCTGCATGGTCGAGCTGATGCCGTGCTCGGGGGCGAAAAGGAGGCGGAGGTCGCTCATTTCCGCGAGAATTTGGTAGGTGGGAACCCCCTTCTTATTGATGCCCGAGGCGGCGGTGAGCAGAGCGGTTCTTTTGCCGCCGATCAGGGTTTTCAGGTGGTTTACGCGGTCGATGCCGCAGAGGACGGTATGCTTCATGGTGATGATTTCTCCTTAGAGGATTGGGTATATTTACTTGAAAAACGGCATAGGGTATAGGGAATCGGGACAAACCCATCTGTATGGAAAGGAATATCCTATGCTCTCTGCCTCCCTCCCCCGCCGCAAGGGGATCAATGCCGCGCGGCGCTTCGCGGTCAACGCTCTTTTGCTCATCGCCGTCAATCTGTTCATGCGGACGGTTGGGGTGGCCTTCAACGCATATCTGGCGGGGCGGGCGGGAGGCGAGGTCATGGGACTCTATTCCCTTCTCTTCGGGGTCTACGGGCTGGCTATGACGCTGGGGTGCGCGGGGATCAATCTGGGTGCAACCCGCATGGTGGCTGACGTTATGGGGCGGTTCTGTCCCGTGGGCGAGGGGCGGGAGACTGAGGATACCTACGAGGGAGAGGCCTGCCGTCTGGCCATACGCAGGGTTCTGCGGCGGTGTGTGGGGTACAGCCTGATCTGCGGTCTGGGGGCGGGGCTTTTGCTGTTTACCGCCGCCCCGTGGATCGGGTCTGTTTGGCTGAACGACACGCGGACGGTGCTCTCCCTGCGGGTTCTGGCGTTGACGCTGGCTCCCATCGCGGTCTGCGCCTGTCTCGGCGGTTACTTTACGGCGGTACGGCGGGTGGCCAAGACCGCGGCGGTGGGCATTGGGGTGCAGTTCCTCCGCATTGGCTTTTGCGCGTATCTGTTGACGCTCTGGCTACCCGATGGGGTGGAGATGACCTGTCTGGCATTGGTGCTGGGAGGGGCTCTCTCCGAGCTTTGCGGACTTCTTCTGACCGTGGGCGCGTACCTGATCGACCGCCGTCAGCATCTGATGACGAGAAGCTCCCGCTGCGGGGATATGGGAGATGCTGATTCCACCAAAAAGCTATTGGGCATTACGGTGCCCGTGACCCTGTCGGCTTGCTTGCGGTCGGGGCTTCTGACCCTTCAGCATATTCTCATTCCGCGGGGGCTCAAGCAGAGCGGGGCAAGCTGGGAGGCCGCGTTGACCTCGTACGGGGTACTGCACAGCATGGTGCTTCCCGTGGTTCTGTTCCCCTCGGCGTTCATTTCCTCTTTTTCGGGATTATTGGTTCCTGAGGTGGCCGAGTCGGTCGCCCGCGGAGATTCGGAGCGGGTTTCCCGTTTGGCGGGTCGGATCATCACCCCCGCGCTGATTTTCTCCTTCGGCGTGGCGGGGGTCATGGCGTGCTTCGGGTATGAGCTGGGAGAGGCGATCTACGGCAGTCGGGAGGCAGGCAGGTACATCCGTATTCTGGCGCCTCTCATTCCCATCATGTACGTGGACAGCTCGGTGGACGCGTTTCTCAAGGGCATGGGGGAGCAGGTCTACTCCATGAACGTCAACATCATTGACGCGGGGGCTTCGGTGCTTCTGGTGTGGCTTCTGCTTCCCCGCATGGGGCTTTGGGGCTACGTGGTGGCCATTTACGCTACCGAGACCCTGAACACCACCCTGTCCCTCTGTCGGATGCTCCGCATGAGCCGTATGCCCGTCCGTCTGTGGGGGCAGGTGTTCGGTCCCCTTCTCTGTGCCATTGGGGCGACCGCGGTATGCCGTTTGGCAGGGGCTTTGCTCCATCTGCCCATCCACGGGACGGTGTCTCTGGTGGCGCACATCACGGTCTGCGCTATTTTGTACCTGAGTCTTTGCGGGCTGACGGGGGTCTGGGGACAAGAGCAGACCCGAGATCTGCGGCGGATACTCGGGAAATAACCCAAAGGGAGGCATACGCCTCCCTTTTCGGATCATTTGGAGTTGGACTCCTTGCTATGGAAGCGGGGCAGGAGCAGAATGGCGGCGAAGTAGACCAGCACCCCGATGGCGAGGTCTCCCAGCAGATTCAGGAGCATATCCGCCCAGCCGTCGGTAGAGCCGAAGTTGAGGTACCGGGTGATCTCGTAGATATGGTAGCCCAGCTCACGGGAGAGAAACAGGAGCACCGACGTCCAGAAGGCGGTGAACTGGAGGGGGTTTCGGAAGGAGACCAGCCGGGTCATGGGGAACACGGGGGCGGGCGCTTGGGTCTCGGTCAGCTTTCCCCGCAGCTCGGCGGCGATCACCCGACTCTCGTAGCGCTTCCCCGCAAGGAAAATGAGGACGATGACCACGGCATACTGCAAAAGCTCCAGAAGCACCAAAAGGAGGATGGGGGGGAGATCCCGCAGGAACTCGTCCATATCGGGGAAGCCCGTGTCGGTCAGGCAGGACATGAGGTAGTTGAGAACGAATTTGCAGGCGGTGATGAGGGAGAATACCGCCACTACGGGGCGGCTTTCCTTCATGCCGTCCCTCCAGATGGCGTAGGCGGTGGCGGGATAGCAGACCGCGAACACGGCGAGGTCGATGAGTCCGCCGTCAATCAAGTAGTAGAGAATATTGGTATACCACGTGTTCTTAAAGGCGACGTTAGAGGCAAGCTGGATGAAGATGGGGTGGAGAATGAGGGACTTGATCCCAAAGCCTAAAGCGGCCACCAAAAAAACGGTTCTCATCATCCGCCGAGCCGCGGACTTGTTCTTGTTTACGGACATGACTGTATCCTTTCGGGGAGATTCTTACGGGGACTTGACTGCGCTGAGAACAGTATAAACCAAAACCCTGAAAAAAGCAAGGGGGTTTTGAAAAAAACTCGGCAGATCAAGAGCTGTAGTTACGGGAAAAAGCCTCGCGAAGCGTGGAAAAGCTCACGGAGCTTCCCTCTCGGCTTTGGCGCAGGGCTTCCACCACGGCACCGAACACGGGGGGCATGGCGGCGGGGGTAAACACGGCGGGGACGGCGGGATCGGTCAGGGCGCGGATGCGAGCCTGCCATCGGGGGGCTTCGTGGGTTGAGATACTGCCGCCCATGACCACGGGAAGGGTCTCGGGGGGCTGTCCACCGCCCGCGGTCAGCCAACGCCAAGCGCACTCGGCGTATTCCGCCAGCTTACGGGCATTACGGGCAAGGATGGCTTCCGCCACGGCATCACCCATGCGGGCGGCCTCGAAAACCAGTGGGGCGCAGGCGGCTATATAGGGCTTACCCTCGCGGTAGATCTCGGTGATGCGGGTTTGGACGGCGCCGCCGAGGTGTTGTTCGAGAAGCTCGGACAGCACGGTGGGTTCTCCCCGCCCGTCAACATGGCGGAGAGCGGCCTCCAGCCCGTCGCGGCCGATGTCGTACCCGCCGCCGCCGCTGTCCAGCAGGTAGCCCCAGCCGCCGATACGGATCAGCTCCTCCCCTCGGCGCAGAAAGCACGCGCTTCCGGTTCCGCAGATGATACAGGCACCGTTCCCCTCGGGAATCTCGCCTGCCAGAAGGATATGAACGTCTGAGCGCACCGTCAGGGCTTCGGTGTTGGGAAACAGCTCCCGCAGAGAGGATTCCATGGCAGGGCCGTGATTGATCCCTCCCGCGATGCCGAAAAACAGAGATACGCGGGGCAGATCCGCTTCGCTCAGTCCTGCCGCCGTCAAAAGACTGCGGCAAAGCTCAGCCAGGCGTTCGGTGGCTACGGGCAGGGTAACGTCATTGGGATTCGTGGCCCCTATGGAGCGTTTCGACAGAACCGTACCGTGTATGTCGGTGAGGACACCCAAGGTTTTCGTACCGCCGCCGTCGATTCCGATCAGGTATGCCATAGAGCCTCCTTATTTGAAAGAATCCCCACAAGGCTTGCGCCCCCATGGGGATAATTTTTTCTTTTCAGTATTTTTTCGCGCTTTGCAGCAGAGCTTCGGTGGAACGCATGATGCGCTCGACGCGGTCGGTCATGGAGCTTACCACCTTGGTAAAGGGCGCGTAGGACTTGGGGTTGCAACCGTGGAGGTCGCTGCCGAGGGCTACGATGTTTCCCTCGTCGATCCAGCGCAGAAGCGGCTTGGGCTTAAAGAGCTTACTCAAGGAGCCCGTGTTGATCTGCCCCTGAACCCCCATGTCGAACATCTCCTCGATCAGATTCGGGGGATAGCGATCCACGTGAGCAAGGACGATGCGGTAGCCCTTCTTCTTCATTTCGAGTACAGTGTGAAAAAGATCGTTGTCCCACGAATCGTGGGTGAAGGGCATTTCCAGAAGCAGAACGTCGGTTCCCTCCACACACAGCTTTTCCAGTCCCTCCATGTTCTCCAGACCCTTACAGATGAGAACCTCGGCTCCCAGATGGATGGCGGGGCGTTTAGCGGGTCCCATGGCGGCCAGGAGGGTCTTGAGGCTGGCTTTTCTTTCCTCAATAAACACTTCGGACAGGACGTCCTGCGGGTAGAAATGGGAGGTAGCGCACACGGTCTTGACACCGGCACCTTGGATCAGGGTAAGCTGCTCCATGGCGGTAACGGTGTGTGAGGAGCCGTGATCCATGTGCGGCAATATATGCGCATGAAAGTCGATCAACTCCATTTTGCGTTTCCTTTCATTTCATTCCGCGGGGTCCTGCCCGCTGTATGGGGAGCAGTGGGGGTTATTTGGGCTCCCACCGTTCCATGACTTTTTTGATCTTGGCTCTTGCTCGGGGATTCTTGGTTTTGAACTCCGTCATCTCCTCAACCTCCTCCCGCTTGGGAAGAATCTTATAGGTTGGTGCCAGTCTGACGGCTTCACCGCGATTGCGTTTGAGCGATCCCGTAAGCCGTTTCCGTTCGTTCTTGGTACGGCTTCGCAGGGTGAGCTTTTGCTTTGCTCGGGTTTTGCCTCGGAAAGCGGGGCGATCGCGAAGGGGAGGCGCGGGGATACTCTCCTGTGGAGGAGGGGCTTCCGCATGAATGCGCTCCGATTCGTCGCGAGGGGGCTTCTCGGGCAAGGTGTTCGGGTTAAAGGCTTCCTTGACGGGGGGAGCTATGGGTGGCTCCACTTGCAAGGGAGGCTCTCAAGTCGGAGGCCAAGCGGTC
>JAZNUO010000067.1:0-2889 GCA_045592305.1 Eubacteriales bacterium
TCGATATACGCCTTGCGGCGTTCGATATGTGCTTCGCTTCACTACGCACTCGATATTCCGATTCGGTCTTGCCCGAATCGGATCGATATGCGCCCCTTTGGGGCGCGTGACGGGCTCTGCCCGATAAACCCCAATTTACCATCATGTTTTCTTAACAAAGTACCCCAAAAACTCCCTGTTCCCGTCTCCTCCCTCAATGGGCGAGGGGATCACGGAGACCGACTCGAATCCGCAGGCGGCGGCGGACTGCAAAACCCGCTCCACGGCGGCCTTGCGATGCTTTTCCTGCTTGACGATGCCCTGCTTATTCAGAGCCGACTTGGTCAGCTCGAACTGGGGCTTGATGAGAGCCACCATCCAGCCGCCGTCCTTCAATATGGAGGCCAGCGCGGGATGGAGCAGAGTCTGGGAGATGAAGGATACGTCCATCACGATCCCGTCCACCCGTCCGTCAAAGTCGGGCTGTCCCCCGGCGGGCGGAGCGGCAGACTCGGGATGACTTGTCCGCCACGCCTCCTCGACCCGCAAAAGGTGGGCGGAAGTCAGATGGCGAGCGTTCAACCCCTCGGCGGAGCGCACGCGGGAATCGGTCAGAAGCTTGGGGTGGAGCTGTCCGTGTCCCGCGTCCACGGCATAGACCCGCGCCGCGCCTCTTTGGAGCAGACAGTCGGTAAAGCCTCCCGTGGATGCGCCGATATCGGCGGCAGTACAGCCCGCGGGGTCAATGGAGAAAGCGTCCAGCGCGGCCTCCAGCTTCAGCCCGCCTCTGCCCACGTAGCGGGTGTCGGGGGTAGCGATGACCGCGACGGCGTGATCCCCTTCGGGAATATCGTCCGAGGCCTTTCTCAACAACCGCCCGTCCACCGTCACGGCTCCGTCGGCGATGAGCTTTTGCGCCAGCGTGCGGCTGGGGGCGTGACCGCTCCGGACGAGGTAAAGATCCGCTCTCATGCGAGGAAGGGGCTATAGGCCTGATAGATGGGGATCAGACCCATGAGGAAGGGGATGGTCAGCCCCAGAGCCGAGCCGATCACCACCTGCAAGGGGGTATGACCCACCAGCTCCTTGAGGTTGCGGTTGACCTCCTCGGGACTCGCGTGCTTGAACAGGTCCTGCGTGATGCGGTTAAGGATCTTGGCCTGCTCTCCCGTCTCGCGGCGGACACCCGCGGCGTCCCCCATGACGATAATGGCGAACATGAGGGCGACGGCGAAAAAGCCCGAGTCGAAGCCGTAGCACAGACCGCAGGAGATGGCCAGAGCCGTCACCGAGGCCGAATGGGAGGAGGGCATACCGCCGTTGCCGAAGAGCAGAGAGACGATACTGAACTTACGGAGCTTGAAAACGCCCGTAAAGACCTTGATGATCTGGGCTGCGATCCAGCCCGTGCCGGCGCAGACAAGGGGAAAATTGTGAAGCAAACTCGTCCAGAAATTCATGTGCGATCCTTTTCTTGGTGTAGGGAGTGGGAGGGCGGATGGGGAGAGCGATCGGGGGACGGGGGAGTGAAGGATACGAGATATAAGATACGGGATATGGGATACGGGATACGAAATACGGCGCGGTGTATACGGTTTCCCGCCTTGTGTCTCCGTATCCCGATACAAACAGAGGGGCGTCGGGCGCGCGTCAGGTCTTTCGCACCGCCAGATACCGAGCCAGAGCCACCAGCCGCTCCGAGCCGTCGAAGGGCTGAATCAGAGCGACGGCCTCCTCGGTGAGGGCCTCGGCGAAGGCCTCGGCCTGAGGAATGGACTTGAAGGAGAGGAAGGTATTCTTGTGGTGATCGGCATCCCCGCCCACCGACTTGCCCATAGCCTCGGGGGTGGAGGTAACGTCCAGAATGTCGTCAATCACCTGAAAGGCCAGACCGATGCGCTCAGCATAGCCCACGGCGGCCTTCATTTCGGGGGAACCCGCCGACTTTCCCGCCGCCAGCACACCCATCTGGGCGGCCACGCGGATGAGTGCCCCCGTCTTGTGGGCGTGGAGGAACAAAAGCTCCTCGTAGGTCAGAGTATTCTGCTCTCCGAACATATCCACGATCTGACCGCGGACCATGCCCGCGGTGCCTGAAGCCGCCGACAGGAGCCTCACCGCCTCCAGCCGCGCCTCGGGGGAAACCGCCCCGTTGGATGCGGCGATCCCAAAGGCATCCAGAGCCAGACCGTCCCCCGCCAGCAGCGCGTAGGCCTCGCCAAAGACCTTGTGGTTGGTTTTCCTTCCCCGACGGAGGTCGTCATCGTCCATACAGGGCAGATCGTCATGGATGAGGGAGAAGGTGTGGATGATCTCCACCGCCGCGGCAAAGGGCAGAGCGTTTGGGGGCTCTCCACCGAACAGGCGGCAGAACTCCAGCGTCAGGGCGGGGCGCACTCGCTTGCCCCCCGCCATGAGGGAGTAGCGGCAGGCCTCATCCAGCACCGCATCGCACCGACCGCCGCCGCGGTACAGGGTATCCAGAAAAGACTCCACCGCCGCAGCATCCTCGGTCAATATCTCCTTGGCAAGGGCTTCATAATTCATCTGTTCCATAGGTCAATCCTCGGTGGAGGGAAAGAGGGCGGGCTTGATCTCACCGTCGGGGGTACGTTGAAGGATCATGACCCGCTGCTCGGCCTCGTCCAGCTCACGGGACAGACGGCGCACCAGGGCGATCCCCTCCTCATAGAGGGACAGGCTCTCGTCCAGAGAGACGGTATCCCCCTCCATGGTCTTGACGATGACCTCCAGACGGGCAATAGCCGCCTCAAAGGGAAGATCGGCAGGGGTCGGTATGTTCTTGGGTTCACTCATAGGAAGTGACCTCCTTGATTCTTGATTGGTTTTCAAATTTGGGTTTATCGCTGAGCTCCGCTCAGCAGAGAGATACGAGATACGCGCCGAGCA
>JAZNUO010000068.1:0-1594 GCA_045592305.1 Eubacteriales bacterium
TATTTATCAATGATTAGTAAAAGTTTTGGGGATTCTTAAGGGACTTTTTCAAAAGTCCCTTAAGCGGGTCCAGGGCAGAGCCCTGGCCGACAACCCCAATTTGAAAATTTCAACGAAAGGAATACATACTATGGAAAAGAAAACACTCGGCTCCTTCCTCTCCGCTCTCCGTCGGGCGCAGGGGTTGACCCAACAAGAGGTAGCCGACCGTCTCGCCGTCTCCAACAAGGCCGTCAGCCGTTGGGAACGGGACGAGGCCATGCCCGATATTCTGCTGCTCCCCGCCATCGCCGATCTCTTTGGGGTGACGGTGGATGAATTGCTTCGCGGGGAGCGGTTGCGGGAAACCCAGCCTCGGGAATCCGCGCCTACTGTCCCCGATCCCGCCGAAACGCTCCGTGAGGCCGTGGAGAACACACCCTCAGATGGGGGTTACACCCATGAAACCCCTACAAACGAGGGAGAAAAGGCCACTTCCCAGCCCCGTCCCGCGGCGGATCCGCGGGCTCTGCGGGGGTTGCGGGGACTCATGAATCGGGCGTTATCCCGTTTCCGCACCCTCATGATCCTGTGTATCGCTCTGGCGGCGGCGGGTCTGTTCGTCATGATCGGGGTCAGCTACGGCTTCTACCGCCCCACTATCGGCTTCCCTCTGCTTCTTTTGTTCGTGGTAGCCGCGGTCACGGTGGGCATCATCGCCGCGCTCCGTATGCGGGATACCCTGAACGAGCTGACCGCCGACAGCGAGGACACCCGACTGCCCTCCGCCGAGCTGGGTAAAGCCTGCCGCGCCTACGCCATGTGGGTATACGGCGCGGGTGCCGCCAACCTCACGGCGGTGACGTTGAGCCTTCCCTTGGTGCTGATTCGGGATCCCTACTTCACAAACAGCGTCCTGACCGCCCGATCTTACGCCCCCGTGGCGCTGGCTATCCTTCTGCTTCTGGCGGGGCTTTTCGCGGCACTGCGCAAGCCCTTCGCCCGCCTGCTCTGCCGTCCTTGGCGGGAGGGACGGGAGGAGGTTTTTGAGAATCTGCTCCCCGCGCCCTACGCCAAGCATCTGGTCAAGCTGAACCTGTGGCAGTTGACCCCCGCCGCCGTCCTGCTGACGGTCACCACCGTTCTGCTCCTGTCCGACTCCTTCGGCCCCATCCCGGGCGCGCCCATTCTGCTGATCTCTGTCATCGCCTCCTGCGTGATCCTGCCTCTGTCTATACGCGCCCTGCCCCGCACCCCCGACCGCCCTGCCGCCAAGCGGGAGCTGCTGATCTCGGGCATCCGCAATCCCATCCTCATCGTGATCGCATGGATCACCCTCGGAAGCGGACTTACCTACGGGCACTATGAGAACGCTGACGGCACCTCGGGCTCCTACCACATCTGGCATGAGGAGGACATCCTGATCGGGATCGCCGTGATCCTGCTTGTGATCCTGACTACCGAGCTGATCCGTCGGTGGTTGCGCAAAAAGAACGCGTGACCCACGAATGTTCCGTCAAGGCAAAAAGCAAAAGAACCCTTCCGTTTTCGGTTGGGTTCTTTTCCTTATTATGTGGGCAGATCACCGATAATCAAACCGCTCCCCCGTCTCCAT
>JAZNUO010000069.1:0-5559 GCA_045592305.1 Eubacteriales bacterium
AAGCATTATTTATCAATGTTAATTGAAAGTTTTTGAGATTCCAAAGAACTTTTTTCAAAAAGTTCTTTGGTGGGGTGCAGGGGTGAAACCCCTGCCCTATAAACCCAAATTTGAAATTTTCTAAACTTTTTTCGCAAAGCCTGTAATATTTCGCTATCTTTTGGTGTCTTATATAGTGTACCCCTCTTTGAAAGGAGAAAACATGGAGATCAAAAACACCACCCCCATGACGTATAGGGCCGTCACAGCCTTTTTGTCTCAAAACAACGCCTCCGACAAAAAGACGCTGATACTCCTGACCGTGCTGATGATCCTCAGCGCGATTCCCGCCGTGCGTGGGCTTCTGTCCATCGCGTGGGGGTGGGGAGATTTTGTCACCTATCTCGTGGTGATCTGCACCTCCATCGTAACGCTGGGGTGCGCGATCCTCATGCTTTTGCCCAAGATCACGGCTTGGCGGATCGCTTCCCGCAAATTGGTATTCACCTTTACCTTTACGCAGGACGGCTACACCTACGGAGAGCAGGGCCGCGAGCCCACGCCACATACGTATGATGCGATCCTGCGCGTCACCGAGTCCCCCGACTATTATTTCCTGTACAAAGCCGAAAAACAAGCCCAGCCCGTGGCGAAGAACGGCTTCACCGAGGGCAACGAAGACGATTTCCGCACTATCCTCCACGCCGTCATCGACCCCCAAAAGCTCCATATCCAATAACGAAAAAAGGTGTCTCGCCCCATCGGGTAAGACACCTCTTTTTTTCGTTTCAGCCGTTACTTGATTTTGCATTTTGCATTTTGCATTTTGCGTTTACTCAACCCCCACGTACCCCGACCCCTCCACGATGGCCTGCCCCTCCTCGGTCAGCATCCAATCCACGAAGGCCTGCACATGGGGATTTTCCTCCCCCTTGCGGGTAACGGCGTACAGCTCATTGATGATGGGGTAAGACCCATTCTTGATGTTCTCGGTGCCGGGATAGACCCCGTCCAACGCCAACAGCTTCACGCCCCCCTCGGGGGAGTCCTTCCCCACCATACCTTCCACGTAAAAGCGGAAGGAGAAGCCGATGGAGCGACCCATAAAGGTGAAATAGTCGGTCTTGATCGGGGTATCCCCCATGAAATTCAAAAGGGCAGACTGACTGCCGCTCCCCGCGTTCCGTTGCAGGACGGCGATATGGGTGTTGTCACCTCCCACCTCCGACCAGTTGCGGTACTGCCCCCCGTAGATGCCCCGCAGTTGATCCGTTGTGAGACCGTTCACGGGGTTTTCCTTGTTGACGAAGAACACGAATGCTTCCCTGCCGATGGGAGTGAATTCCAGCTCCACACCCTGCCGGGCGGCGTAGGTCAACTGCTCCTCCGAGGGGGCGACGCAGATGGCGATATCCACAGTACCGTCCACGATGCCCTTGTAGGCGCCGCGGGTGTTGGTATACTGCAACGCGCTGTCGGGAGTGAAATTCTCACCGTCAAAGTGTACGCTGTCGGCAGGGTAGACGGCGTTCACAAAGCCCGAAAAAATGGGGTAAAGAGCCGCCGCGCCGTCGATGACGGGGAGATTCTCGGTAAGCTTCAGAGAGCCGTCGAGTTTGACAATCTTGGAGTCCTCATCAAAGGGCAGATACGCGTTCAGCTCCACCGATTTGGCCTGCATCCCCTCGCTGGTAGCGGGGAGACAGCGGCGGGTGAAAACCAAGAAAACCGTGAGGTTCAGCATCACGAACAGCAAAATCAGCGTGCCGAGGGAGAGAAGCTGACCCGTGAGCTTGCGGCGGTCAATGGACTTTTTTTGAGTGGGGTTCTCCATGTCAGTACCCCTCCTTCGCCACGTAGGTGATGATGGACACGTTCCTGTGGAGATAGGCGGTGTACGCCACCAAAGCCGTGGTGGTCAGCATCCCAAGCGCCAGAACTAAGGCGACCAAGCGGCGGTAAAGCTTATCGGTCATGGTGAAATCTCCTTTCCTGTCAATGGCTTTTTCATCACATGTGGCTGATGGCGTAGGCAAAGAGGGCGATCAGGGCGGCGATCACGAGGGCAAGGAAGATCAGGAGAATGACCGATGTCCTCAGGCGGTGCTTCAACGCGGGCAGGTCTCCGTCACCCCGCTTTTTGGCTCGGAGGAAAAGGATCAGGGAGAGGATGAACCACGTTACGTCCGCCACGGGCAGAGTAAAGACGGCCGCCCACACCAGTCCCGCGGCGAGACTGATATTCAGCGTCCACAAAAAGGCGATCACCGTGTAGAGGCAGATGAACACGGCGGCGAAGACCTTGGTGGAAGGGCGAACGATGGGGTTTTGATCCATGATGTGACTCCTTTCGGGTGATGGCTCCATGATAGGCATACCTTTCCGCATTTCAAAAGAAAGCGGACTGTTCTCGCAGGGATGATTCTCCTGTGCCCCCATTGTATCACCGCTCGGGAGGGCTGTCAAGGGATTCGGGGGAATCTTCACAATTCTTCATACTCTCGCCCACGAAAAAACTCCCCCGCCGAAGCAGGGGCGGAAAATGTAAGAATCAGTGGCAAATGCAGCGCTCGGTGTCCTTGTCGAAGATGTGGCAACGAGTGGTGTCGAAGGCGATCTTGATGGTGTCGCCGGCGCGGGACTGGGAGCGGGAGGAGACGCGGGCGATGAGGTCGGTACCGTCGTTGATGATCTTGATCTTACCGTCACCCTCCTCGGACTTACCGACGTTCAGGTACAGATAGATCTCGGCACCCATCAGCTCGGTGACGTCAACGAACGCCTCGAAGGAAGAATCGGCGTGAGCCTCGACCTGCGCGGGCTGGTCAAAGATGCACTCGGGACGCAGACCCAGAACGACCTCCTGGTCGATGTAGTCCTTCAGAGCGGGGTTGTTGGCCTTCTCTGCGGGCAGCTTGACCGAGACGTTCTCGAAGTCGAAGTACAGATCCTCGCCCTTCTTGTTCAGGGTACCGTTGATGAAGTTCATCTGGGGGGTACCGATGAAGCCTGCGACGAACAGATTGCAGGGGGAATCGTAGAGGTTCTGAGGCGTATCGACCTGCTGGATCAGACCGTCCTTCATAACCACGATACGGGTAGCCATGGTCATAGCCTCGACCTGGTCGTGGGTAACGTAGATGAAGGTGGTGCCGACGCGGGCGTGCAGCTTGGTCAGCTCGGTTCTCATGGCAGCGCGGAGCTTAGCGTCCAGGTTGGACAGAGGCTCGTCAAGAAGGAATACCTTGGGGTTACGGACGATAGCGCGGCCCAGAGCCACACGCTGCTTCTGACCGCCGGACAGAGCCTTGGGCTTTCTGTCGAGCAAGTGGGTGATGTCCAGAATACGGGCGGCCTCCTCAACGCGGCGCTTGATCTCCTCCTTGGGAGTCTTGTTCAGCTTCAGACCGAACGCCATGTTCTCGAACACGGTCATGTGGGGGTACAGAGCGTAGTTCTGGAACACCATGGCGATCTTACGATCCTTAGGAGCCACGTCATTAACGAGCTGGTCGCCGATGAACAGCTCGCCCTCGGAGATCTCCTCCAGACCGGCGACCATACGCAGGGTAGTGGTCTTACCGCAACCGGAAGGACCGACCAGAACCAGGAACTCCTTGTCCTTGATCTCAAGGTTGAAGTCGGAAACGGCCGTTACGCCGCCGGGGTACTTCTTGTAAATGTGACGAAGAGATACACTTGCCATTTGAGATTATCCTCCTAAATAATATCTTACATAAATTTTCGACTTGCGCTGCGCGTACAAAGAGCCCGCAGGCGCACCCTTGCACGTTGATATTATACCAAAAAAGTACCCAAAAAGAAAGAGTTTATTTCCCCAAACTTTCTTCTTTTGATTTGTACACACTGCACAAATCATAGTCCCGAGCGGGGGGGAGGCGGGGGGTGTCGGCGCAGGCGGATTTTAATATATTAACAATTCTTTCCGACACTCGACCGCGGGCGGAAAAGGATGCCCGCAACCGAGGCGATGACGATACCGCCGGCGATGCCCAGAGCGATCTGGAGGGTGCGCAGACCCGCCTCGGCGGCGGCGGGGTAGTTCCCCGTCACGAAGTTGAACATGGTAGCGTACAGCCCGCTTCCGGGAACCAGAGGAATGACGCAAGGAACCATGTAGATGGGCACGGGCGCCTTAGTGACCCGCGCCATGATCTCGGAGTAGCCTGCCCCCACCAGCGCGCCGATGAGGTTGGGAAGCAGCTCCCCGTCAAGGAAATGCCCTGCGATCAGGTAGGCGGCGGTGGTCAGGACTCCGCCCAGAGTCGCCACCGGCAGGCGGCGGGGGTGGACGTAGAACAGGATGGAAAAGCCCAACGTACTGAGGGCGGCGGTGATCAGCATGACGGCGGATTCTCTCATACGCCACCTCCGATCAGACGATTGAACAGCATCAGGGCGGCCATGTAGCCCAGCGCGATCATGAGGGTCTGGAGAACGGCCTGAACCAGGCGCATGGTGCCCGCCAGGGTATCCCCGCAAAGCAGGTCACGGAGGGCGTTACCGAAGGACAGACCCGGAATCTCCAGCATGATGGTGCCGATGATGATCTTGTCCACGTGTTGACCGAAGCCGATCGCCACGCAAAGCACCGACAAGCCCCCCGCGGCAAAGGAGGAAATGAGGGACTTGACCATACTGTTGATATGGATAGGACGCAGACGGGCGAACAGGGTCAGAAAGAAGGCGATAACGGCGGCGGCCAGACCGTCCCGTATACTGCCCCCGAAAAAGACCGCGAAGCCTCCCGTAGCCAGCATTCCCCCCACGTAGCACAGCCACTCGGGGACGGGACGGTAGAGGCGGATGTCCTCCAGGCGGGATGCCACCTCGGCGGCGGAGATGGGGCTTTTGCAGATGGTACGGGAGAGGGCGTTGAGGGCCTCCAGCCGCGCCAGATGGTTGTAGGTGGTGGGCACGCGGCGGTTGCGGGTGGCAAAGGAGCCGTCGGGCATCCGCACCTCGGCGGTGATGAGGGAGGTGATGGCAAAGACCTCCACCGCCTCGGCTCCGTAGGCGCGGCAGATGCGGATCACGGTGTCCTCCACGCGGTGGATCTCTCCTCCGGCTCGCAGAGTCTCAGCCCCCACGTCCAGAGCGATGGACAGAACGCTGCCCGCGTCGGTGGGGACGGGCTGTCCCTTGGCGGCGGGAGCGGAGGCGCGGGTCACTCCCCCTGTGGGTGTTGACAGAAAATGCGGAAATTTCACGGTAACGCTCCATTTTAATAATGTGATTCTATTATACAGGGGAGCGCGCCGTTTGTCAAGATATTTTCTTTTCAAAACCCGTCGAAACCCCTTGAGTCTGATGCTGTTCTCCATTCAAATTTCCGAATCATTGGAATGCCAATCTACAGGTCGGTTGTCTGACGGAAGAAGCGGTGACACGATCCGCTCTCATCCGTCGCCGCCGTCGGCAGCCGTTCACAACCGTGTCGCCGCTTCGCAGCCCGCAGGAAAGGGTCTGCCCGATCGGGCAGACCCTTCAAAACAGAGGCGTTTAATCCGCGGAACTCTCCTCGGCGGGAGCTTCCTCTGCGGGAGCTTCCTCAACGGG
>JAZNUO010000070.1:0-6336 GCA_045592305.1 Eubacteriales bacterium
CCCATCAACCCGGACACCCCCCTGATGGTCATGGTCACCCGCTTGGCTCGGTCAGTATTCTTATTTTGATCCTCTACTACCGCAAAAAAGCGGCTGAATCCAAGGAGGCTCGCGTTCTTGGCGTATTCGGAGAGCAGGGAAGCACCGAGCCCCGCGCCTACGACGAGTCGGTGGACGGCTCCTCGGTCATGCGCGGTCTCCGCACGCCCGGAATGATCGTGTTTGCCGCTCTCGCGGTGGTCTCCATGGTGGCTACCTACCTCATGATAATGTTCATGGATCCGGAGGCGCTGTTATGACCGAAACAAGATTTTCGGAATTCGACACGAATATGATGCGTCTGGCTCTCGTAGAGGCTCGCAGAGCGGCAGAGGACGGAGACGTGCCCGTAGGGGCGGTGCTGATCCAAAACGCCACAGGAGCGATTCTGGCCAAAGGACGCAACACCCGAGAGGTCATGGGTACTGCCCTCGGTCACGCGGAGATCAATACGATCTCCGAGGGCTGTTCCATCCTTGGCGGTTGGCGGCTGGAGGACTGTACCTTGTACGTCACGCTGGAGCCCTGTCCCATGTGCGCGGGGGCGATTCTTCATGCGAGAATTCCCCGCGTAGTCTGTGGAGCCACCGATCCTGTAGCGGGCGCTATGGGGAGCGTGTGGGCTTTGCATCGGCATCCTGTGGAGAACAAGCATACAAAGGTGGAGTTTGGTTGTCTGGAGGATGCGTGCAAGGAGCTCCTTCAAAGCTTTTTCCGCAACCGAAGAGATCCTTCTTGAGAGCCGTGAGGGAAGGGTCTTGAGAATTGTGTGGATTTTGCCGACTCCGACGCGATAGCGGCACAAAGGGAAGAAAATTCTTGATGGTATTTGAATATCTATATTATTATACTAAATCAAAGTTTAGTGTATAAAAGGGGAGCTTTTTACACCATATATTCGAGCAATACCCCACAATCCCCGAAGCCCCCGTCCGTCAATATGACTTGATTTGAACGGTCAAAATTGTCCATTCCTACAAAGATTTTTTATTTCGTAAAAGCTCTTTCTTTTTTCTTCATTTTATGATATAATATTCCTAATAACGGATGAGTCCCGCGTTTGCGGTTCGCACCGAATCAGGAGGATTTTATTTATGGCCATCAAGATGCGTGTTCTGTATGATTCCAAGAAAAAAGGCATGGCTCAGTTCGCTAAGGTGATCGCTGCCAAGTACGAGCTACCCATCAACGCTACCAGCGGCAAATTCCCCCCCGAGTATCCCTGCGATAAGGAGCGCATCGTGGTTCTGGGTCTCTCCGCTAAGGGCGAGCTGTCCGATGACGTTCGCCGCTTCTGCTCTGAGCTGAACAAGACCCGCGCCTACAACGTGGCTCTGCTTATCGACGGTGATCAGGCTACCGCCGATAAGGTTTCCGAGCTCATCACGAATGCGGGCACCAATCTGGTCGGTACCAAGGTTATCTCCTTCGGTGGCTTCCTGATGTTCGGCGGCACCCTTACCCCTGAGCTTGAGACAGAGCTGGTTGCTTGGGTCGAGGAAATGGTTGCCTCCGCGAAGTGACCGTACTTGCCTGATTATTATACTAAATCCAATCACAATCATGAAAAGCCATCGCTCAGGCCTCGGGTCAAACGGTGGTTTTTCTTTGTCTATCAATGGTTTTGGCGGTTATTTGAGTAAATTCTACGGTTTTCCGCCAGATATGAGGTCATTCTGCCCGACGGTCAAGCGATCCGTCAGAACGGGACAGCTCAGCGCTACACCTGTAAGCTGTAAGTCGATCGTAATCCGCCTGTATAACAGAAACAACCCCCGAACCGTAGCGGATTTGGGGGTTGTATTCTTTTCTGCTTCCGCCTCAGCAGCGGCGGCGCTTCAAGGCGTCCTTGGCTTCTTCCCGAAAGGCTTCTTATATCAGTTGGTGGGATTAGCCTTGGGCGCGTTCTTCTTAGGTGCGTTGGGGGCGGGCGCAGCGGCTGCCGCGGGAGCCTTTTCGGCGGGTACATCGGCGACCACCTCCTTGATGGAGGCTACCAGCGCGCCCACGTTCTGGATCTCGGAGGGAATGATGATCTTGGTGGCCTGACCGTTAGCGACCTTCTCCAGAGCCTCAAAGCTCTTGATGGTCAAAACGGCCTGAGAGGGACTGGCTTCGTTGATCATGCGGATACCGGCGGCGGTTGCCTCCTGCACCTGACGGATGGCCTCGGCTTCACCCTCTGCCTGACGGATCGCGGTTTCCTTCTGAGCCTCGGCGCGGAGAATGGCGGCTTCCTTCTCGGCCTGTGCCTTCAGGATGGCGGCCTCCTTCTGACCCTCGGCCACAAGGATAGCAGACTTTTTCTCACCCTCGGCGCGCAGAATGGACTCACGGCGCTCACGCTCGGCCTTCATCTGCTTCTCCATGGCATCCTGAATTTCCTTGGGAGGGATGATGTTCTTCAGCTCCACGCGTGTGACCTTGATACCCCAAGGGTCGGTTGCTTCGTCCAGAATGGAACGCATCTGGGTGTTGATAAGATCGCGGGAGGTCAGGGTGGCATCCAGCTCCAGCTCACCGATGATGTTACGGAGAGTGGTGGAGGTCAGGTTCTCAATAGCGGTCATAGGGGTGGTGTGGCCGTAGGCGTAGAGCTTACAGTCGGTGATCTGGAAAAAGACCACGGTGTCGATCTGCATACGGACGTTATCCTTTGTGATCACAGGCTGAGGCGGAAAATCAGCGACCTGCTCCATGAGGTTGATCTTCTTGGCGACTCTCTGGAGGAAAGGAATGGTGAACTTGATGCCGCCCGTGGTCCAGGTCTTGCGGTAGGAGCCCAGATGCTCCACCACGTAGGCCTTGCCCTGCGGAACGATGTGGATGTTGGCGATGACAATGATAGCGATCACGGCGAGGACGGAAATGATGAGGATGGCGGGAAGAGCTCTTCCGGCGAGTGCGAGGGTAAGCGCTTGGATGTTCAGCATAAGGTTTCCTTTCTGACGGTAGTGTGTCCGTCCACAAAATTAGTTTTTAGGGCGACAGATGAGCTTGGAGCCTTCTACGCGGACGATCTCCACCCACTCACCCTTGACGGCGGTGAATGCGGGGTCATCCATGCGTGCTGTCCAGAGCTGTCCGTTGATCTTGGCGACGCCACAGGGGATATTGTTGTCAATATCCTCCTCCACTAAGGCAAGCTTCCCTGCCATAGCATCCACGTTGGTCTTTTCGATCTTGTTTCGCTTCTTCATCATAGGACGGAAAAGCGTGAAGGAGAGAATGAGACCGATCAGAGTCAAGCCGACGAACACACCGAACTGCACCCAGAACTGCACCTTAAAGAAGGACAGGATCAAAGCCACAAAAGCACTGGGCGCGAACCAAACGGCAACCAGATCGGCTGTCTGCCCCTCGACGATAAGGGTCAGGACGACGATACCGAACCAGAGCAGAGGCAACGCGAAGTCATTCCACGTTAATTCGGCAAAGAATGCGGCGGCTTGTGGCAGGACGGACGTGATGCTGTACGCGAGCATACGAGCTACCTCCTTTCGAGATAAGGTTTACCCAAGCAACTGTATCTTGGATTGTGACTTGATTATACCACACAATCAACTGATTGTCAATAGGGTTTGCAAAACTTTTTCAAAAAAATTTGGGTGTGCTTCCCTCTTACCCATGTATTCCCTGACACGAGAAAATACCCCCACCCTTGCGGGTGGGGGCTTCCTTATGTAATCAGATTACAATCGGATACGCTATGAATGGATCAGTCGGATTATTCTGCCACGGGAGCGGAAGTCCAAGTGACATTCCAGATAGCGCAACGGTCCTTATTCTTGGTAGCCTGGCTGGGACCGTTGTTCTCAATGCGAATGGTGAAGTTGCCCTCAATGGGAGTGTCGAGAACGTACTCGAACGCGCACAGCTCGCTTGCGACACTGTTCTCAAAAGAAGCCTCAGCGGAGACGGTGGTGCCATCCTCGGCGGTAATAGTAACCGTCAGGGAAATACCGTTGCTCTCAGAGAAAACGTTAGCGCAGTTGAAGGAAATCTTGGAAATGCCACCGGAAAGGGTGGGGGAAACCAGATAACCGTGGCGATTATCGGAGGGAACGATACCGTTCAGCACGATGCAGGTAGCGCCGTTGGTAACTTCCTTGTCGTTGAAGACGGCCATAACACCGGTCCAACCGTCAGCGTTGGTACGCTCGATATAGGAAGAATTGCTGTCCTTACCGAAGGAATCCATATCAAGAGTTCCAACGGTGGGAGCGACGGGCTCCTCAGGAACCTCAGGCTCCTCGGGCTCCTCGGGGAGCATAACGAATGCAGCGTCATACTTCTCAGCAGCCTCAGCGGAATGGAAGAAGCCGATGTAAGCGATGTCGATGGAGCAACCCTCAGGCAGAGAATTTCTCACCCAGTTGCCGCTGGCATCCTTGTAGGGCTCGCCGTTCTCGTCCAGAACGTAGCCGGCCTCGAGAGGATCGAAGCGGAAGTAGGAAACGAACTCACCGTCATAGATGCCGGCGTCGATGAGGGACTGGGTATCGAAGATGACCACGTGCCACTGGCCGTCAACGACGATGGGTTGCTGCAGCATGGAGCTGTCATTCGAGGGGCCGTTACCGGTGGAACCCATGAAGAACTGGGTGTTCGCGCCGGTAGCGTCGGAGCTGCGGTAGCGGATAGCCACGAAGCGGGCGCCGTCCACCTTGGCGAAGGGCATCCAGTTGGGATCGGACTTGGAGGGAACGATGCGGAGGTAGTCACCGATGAGATCGGCGGAAGCGATCCACTTCTGACCGTTCATGTGGGAGATGTCCTCGGCCTTGAACACGTTCACGGGATCCATGGAGGGGTAGGCTTCAGCGTCGTACTTCTCAGCAGCCTCAGGGGAATGGAAGAAGCCGATGTAAGCGATGTCGATGGAGCAGCCTGCGGGCAGAGTGTTTCTCACCCAGTTACCGCTGGCATCCTTGTAGGGCTCGCCGTTCTCGTCCAGAATGTAACCGGCCTCGAGAGGATCGAAGCGGAAGTAGGAAACGAACTCACCGTCATAGATACCGGCGTCGATGAGGGACTGGGTATCGAAGACGATCAGATTCCACTGGCCGTCAACCACGATGGGCTTCTGCAGCATGGAGCTGTCGTCCTTGGGGCCGTTACCGGTGGAACCCATGAAGAACTGGGTGTTGGCACCGGTAGCGTCGGAGCTGCGGTAGCGGATAGCTACGTAACGGGCGCCGTCCACCTTAGCGAAGGGCAGCCAGTTGGGATCAGACTTGGAGGGAACGATGTGGAGAGCGCCGTCAATGAGCTCGGCGGAAGCGATCCACTTCTGACCGTTCATGTGAGAGATGTCCTCAGCCTTGAACACGTTCACGGGAGCCATGGGATCCACGGGCTCGTTCACGATACCGGTGTTCAGGACAATACCGTCAGCCCAGTTCAGGGTCAGGTTGAAGCCGTTGTCGCCGGTAGCCCAAGCCTTGTCGCCCACGAAGGTACCGACAGCGGAAGCAAGAGCCTCAGCGTCAGCGTCGCGGTCGAGGTTGCAAACCAGAACCTGCATGGTCCAGGGATTCTCAGCGTCGAAGGTGAACTCCTTGGCCTTGGCATCAGCGAACAGAACGCTGATGGGGAGCTTGATCTCTGCCAGCCAGCCGCCCTCAGCGGTAACGGTGGCGAGCTCAGCGCCCTCGGTGACCTTGTTGGCGGTGTTGATGATGTAGTTCTCGCCCTCAGCCTTGTAGCTGAAGGAGTACCAGGACTGCTGACCGTTCAGGGTGATGGCGACCTGCAGAACGTCGCCGTTGTAGCCGTCAGTCACCTTGTTGCCGGAGACGACAGTGTCGTCAGCGACGAAGATGATACCGTACAGGTAGTCAGCGTCAGCGGCGAAGCCGGTGACCATGGAGAAGGTCTCGGCGGGAGAGCCAACCCAAGACACGAACTTGTCAACAGGGATGGTGGACACGTTCAGACCGTTCCAGTCGGCGATAGCGCCGTCAACGGTGATGCCGTTGGGAGTCCAGTTGATGGTCTCGTTTGCGGTGTAGGGGTTGTAGATGGGAGCCTCGGGCTCGTCGGGCTCGTCGGTAGTAGGATAGTTTTCAGCGTCGTACTTCTCAGCAGCCTCAGGGGAATGGAAGAAGCCGATGTAAGCGATGTCGATGGAGCAACCCTCAGGCAGAGAATTTCTCACCCAGTTGCCGTTGTCATCCTTGTAGGGCTCGCCGTTCTCGTCCAGAATGTAACCGGCCTCGAGAGGATCGAAGCGGAAGTAGGAAACGAACTCACCGTCATAGATACCGGCGTCGATGAGGGACTGGGTATCGAAGA
>JAZNUO010000071.1:0-3286 GCA_045592305.1 Eubacteriales bacterium
GGTGTTCACCTATGACGCGTCCCTCCCCATGGATTCCTTTGACGGCGACCCCGTGTGGGAGGCGATCTCCATTGGGTACGCCCCCATCGCCGTCCCCGAGAAGCCCGTGATCTACCTCTACCCCGAGACCCCCACCGAGGTCTCAGTCAAGCTGACTCTGGACGGTAAGCTGACCTGTACCTATCCCTCCTACGACAAGGGTTGGGACAACTTCACCGCCCATCCCGACGGCACCCTGATCTTCCCCGACGGGAAACAATACTACTGCCTCTACTGGGAGGGCATCCAGAATATGGACTGCGACTTCACCCACGGCTTCTGTGTCAAAGGTGCGGACACCGCCGCTTTCCTTGAGTGGGCTTTGACCGAGCAGGGTCTCACCCCCCGCGAGGCAAACGAGTTCATCATCTACTGGCTCCCCCGCATGGAGCAGAACCCCTACAACGTCATCTCCTTCCAGACCGAGACCTACACCGAGGGCGCGGTGCTGGATATTCAGCCGAGCCCCGATTCTCTGCTCCGCGTATTCATGGCTTACTACCCCTCGGAGGAGGCCGTGGAGATGGAGGCGCAGAGCTTCACCCCCTTCGAGCGGGTGGGCTTTGCCGCGGTGGAGTGGGGCGGCTGTGAGCTGGCGCGTCCCTGATCCCGTCCATTCGTAAAACCCCACAAGAAAGCCCCTCAAAATGAGTGGATTTTCTACACCGCGCAGACTCTCCCAATCTCCCTTGCTCCCTTGACAAAGCCGTCGGTTTATGGTATAATGACTTATGTATTCTGCGGTAACAAAACCGCGATCGATTTCTGCGACTGACGGATAAGAGGGAGCGTCCGGCATCCCTTTGTGGGTCAACCACAGTGGAACAGAAATCTGCAAGGGAGCCGAGGCCCCCGCCTCATCCCCATACTTGCCGACCGTCTGGGCACACTTATCTCGTCATGAGCATAAGTGTGCCCTTATCTATTTTGATTCATAACCGGAGGTAACTCGTTCATGAAAAAAGTCGGAATCATCATGGGAAGTGACAGCGATCTCCCCATCGTCCGCAAGGCTATGGACACCCTGACCGCCTTTGGCGTACCCTTCGAGGTACACATCTACTCGGCGCACCGCACCCCCGACGAGGCGGGCGTGTTTGCCGCGAGAGCCAGAGAGAACGGTTTCGGTGTCCTTATTTGCGCCGCGGGAATGGCCGCCCATCTGGCGGGAGCCATCGCCGCCCGCACCAGCCTCCCCGTCATCGGTATTCCCTGTAAATCCTCCAATCTTGACGGCATGGACGCGCTGCTCTCCACCGTCCAGATGCCCACGGGTGTTCCCGTAGCCACCGTGGCCATAAACGGAGCCGCCAACGCCGCCCTGCTGGCTATTCAGATGCTGGGCATCGAGGATGCCGCACTCGCCGCCAAGCTGGACGGGAAGAAGGCCAAGGACGCCGCCGCCGTGCTGGCCAAGGATCAGGCTTTGCAGGACGAGCTGAACGGTTGATCGGCATATTTCTGTCATTGAGTTTTTGAAGGTTCTTTGAAATCCAAAAACTTTCTTTCAAGAAAGTTTTTGGTGGGGCTTGGGGCAACGCCCCAAACGTTCCCCCGCACCCCAACGCACATACCAAGGAGAAAAAATTATGGGTGGATTCTTCGGCATTACCTCCACAAAGGATTGCTTACTCGACGTTTTCTTCGGAACCGACTACCATTCCCACCTGGGCACCGCCCGAGGCGGCATGGCGGCCTACGATCCCGAGATCGGTCTCCAGAGAAAGATCCATAGTATCACAAACGCCCCCTTCCGCACCAAGTTTGAGAACATCTTCGACGAGATGTCGGGCATCGCGGCCATCGGTTGCATCAGCGACACCGATCCCCAGCCCATGCTCATCCGCTCCAACCACGGCACCTACGCCATCTGCACCATCGGTATCGTCAACAACGCCGAGGCGCTGATCGATCAGTACCTGTCCTTCAGTCACGGTCACTTCGACGCTATGACGGGCGGACGGGTCAACACCGTGGAGCTGGTGGCGGCTCTCATCGACCAGAAATCCAGCTTCGGAGAGGGCATTAAGTTTGCCCAGTCGGTCATTGACGGCACCTGCTCCATCCTTATCCTCAAGGAGAACGGCCACCTCATCGCCGCCCGCGACAAGGTGGGGCGCATTCCCGTCATCATCGGCAAGGGGGAGGACGGCTACAGCGTGACCTTCGAGTCCTTCGCCTCCCTCAAGCTGGGCTACGAGATGGCCCGCGAGCTGGGTCCCGGGGAGATCGTGGAGCTGTCCCCCGAGGACGGCATCTGCCGGCTCAACCCTCCCGGCAAGGAAATGAAGATGTGCGCCTTTTTGTGGTCCTATTACGGCTACCCCACCTCCAACTACGAGGGGGTCAACGTGGAGGCCATGCGCTACCGCAACGGTGAGATCATGGCGGAGCATGATATGGAGGTGGGTAACGCCCCCGACCTGGATTACGTCAGCGGCGTGCCGGATTCGGGTACACCCCACGCCATCGGCTACGCCAACCGCTCCACCACCCCCTTCGCCCGCCCCTACATCAAGTACACCCCCACGTGGTCGCGGAGCTTCACCCCCCAGAAGCAGTCCGACCGCGCCAAGGTCGCCCGCATGAAGCAGGTGCCCATCCATGACCTGATCGAGGGAAAAAAGCTCCTCTTCGTGGATGATTCCATCGTAAGAGGCACCCAGCTCAAGGAGACGGTGGACTTCCTCTACTCCAACGGAGCCAAGGAAGTGCACATGCGCTCCGCTTGCCCCCCCATCATGTACGGCTGTAAGTACCTCAACTTCTCCCGCGCCACAAGTGACATGGAGCTCATCACCCGCCGCACCATCATGGAGCTGGAGGGCACCGAGGGCTTCAACCACATCGACGAGTACAGCGACGGCACCACCGAGCGGGGGAAAGCGCTCCGCAAGAGCATCTGCGCCAAGTTCGGCTTCGCCTCGCTGGAGTTCCAGTCCCTGGGCGGTGTCATCAAGTCCATAGGGCTCCCCCCCGATAAGCTCTGCACCTACTGCTGGAACGGGAAGGAATAACGAAAAATAACCGAAAGGAAGAAATACCATGCATTCTAATTCCAAGTCCGAAAGCTACCCCGCCGCGGGCGTAGACATTACCGCCGGCTACAAGGCGGTGGAGCTCATGAAAAAGCACATCGCCCGCACCAAGAACGAGGGCTGCGTGGACGACGTGGGCGGCTTTGGCGGCTGCTTCGGTCTGAACGTGGCGGGTATGTCCGAGCCTGTGCTGGTTTCGGGTACCGACG
>JAZNUO010000072.1:0-3396 GCA_045592305.1 Eubacteriales bacterium
CGCTGGAGGGTCTGGATGACGCGGGAGCCCTTGGGCAGGATGATGGGCAGACCCTGACCGATGGATTCCACGGTGGTGAAGTATTCCAGCTCGCGACCCAGCTTGTTGTGGTCGCGCTTGCGGGCCTCCTCCACGGCGGTGAGGTAGGCGTTCATCTCGTCCTTGGTGGGGTAGGCCACGCCGTAGACGCGCTGGAGCATCTTGTTCTTCTGGTCGCCCTTCCAGTACGCGCCCGTGCACTGGGTCAGCTTGAAGGCTTTTACCGCGCCCGTGGAGAACAGGTGGGGGCCTGCGCAGAGGTCCACGAAGTCACCCTGACGGTAGAAGCTGATGACGGCATCAGCGGGGAGCTCCTCAATGAGCTGAACCTTGTAGGGCTCGTCACGCTCGGTCATGAAGGCGATGGCCTCCTCCCGGGGCAGCTCGAACCGCTCGATCTTGTGGTTCTCCTTGACGATCTTCTTCATCTCACCCTCCAGAGCCTTGAGCACCTCGGGGGTAAAGGCCACGTCGGAGTCAAAATCGTAGTAGAAGCCGTTGTCAATAGCGGGACCGATGGTGAGCTTGGTGGCGGGGTAGAGACGCTTGACGGCCTGCGCCAGGATGTGGGAGGCGGTGTGACGGAAAACGTGCTTACCGTCGGGGTCGGCGAAGGTCAGAAGCTCCACGTCGGCGTCAGCATCGATGACGTGGGTCATGCCCACCAGCTTGCCGTTGACGTGGGCGGCGATATGGGCGCGGGTGACGAGCTCGGCGGCCGCCGCGGCGTCAAAGACCGACAGAGGCGCGTCGAAGGTCAGGTTTTTTTCTTTGAAATTGATTTGCATGGTTTGGGTTCCTCCAAATATCGTTGAAATTGTTATACATAATTAAAACCCCGAAGGCTATCGCAAAACAGCCTCCGGGGTGCATTATCAAAACACACGGTTCCACCCGAATATTTCACTCACGGGGCACAAAGCCCCTATTCACTTGATACGAAAGGGCGGTATCCGTCCAAGCTCTCGCGCGGGAACTCACAGCCATCCTCTCAGGATGATTCCCTTCTCTGTCGCGACCCCTCGGGGGACGTATTCCTTTCGGCGGGCGGGGTGTCCGCTCTTTTACTTTCTGCGGCGGTTGTACTCGGAGCGGGGGTTCATGACCTCGCGCCAGTCGAGGTCGCCGCGATCCAGCGCCATGACCAGCACCTCGGCGGTGGCGATGTTGGTGGCCACGGGGATGTTGTACAGGTCGCACATACGGAGCAGCTCGTGCTCGGTCTCGTCATAGCCCGCGGTGGGGCGGGTGTCGCGGAAGTACAGGAGCACGTCGATCTCGTTATAGGCGATACGGGAGGCGATCTGCTGCTCACCGCCCTGCTCACCGGTGAGCAGACGCTCGATGTTCAGTCCGGTTGCTTCGGAAATGTACTTGGCGGTGATGCTGGTGGCGCACAGATTATGCTTACTCAGAATACCGCAATAGGCGATACAGAACTGGGTCATCAGTTCTTTCTTCAAGTCATGTGCAATAATCGCAATTTCCATTCGCAAACCTCTCTTTTCCGTAATCTTTCTGTTCCGGGATCGGTGGGGAAAATCGTTCCCTTTATAACTGCTAAGTATTATACCACAAATTCATGCCTTTTGTCAATGATATATCAAAAAATTTTCAAAAAAGTTTTTAATTTTGTGTATTTCATGACTTGTTTTCATAAAAAAAATCCGTATAATGATATAATGAAGTATTTTATACGCAAAGGATGGAAAAAAACATGATCCAGGAAATGAATCGGTACCTTGCCCAGTTTGACCCCGCCGTTGCCGCCGCTATTGACGCGGAGCTTACCCGCGAGAGAGACGGTCTGGAGCTCATCGCCTCCGAGAACGTGGTCTCCGAGGCCGTCATGATGGCCGTTGGCTCGGTGCTGACCAATAAATACGCCGAGGGCTACCCCTCCAAGAGATACTACGGCGGCTGCCACTGCGTGGACGTGGTGGAGAACATCGCCATCGAGCGCGCCTGCGAGCTGTTCGGTGCTCAGTTCGCCAACGTCCAGCCTCACTCGGGCTCTCAGGCCAACACCGCCGTTTACGTGGCTCTTTTGCAGGCGGGCGACACCGTCATGGGCATGAGTCTGGCTCACGGCGGCCATCTCACCCACGGCTCCCCCGTGAACCTGTCGGGTCTGTACTACAACTTCGTCTCCTACGGCGTGGAGGACGACACCCACGTCATCGACTACGACAAGCTGGAAGCACAGGCCAAGGAAGTGAAGCCCAAGCTCATCGTGGCGGGCGCTTCGGCTTACCCCCGCGTCATCGACTTCAAGCGGCTCTCCGAGATCGCTCACGGTGTGGGCGCGTACCTCATGGTGGACATGGCCCACATCGCGGGTCTGGTGGCCGCCGGTGAGCATCCCTCCCCCGTACCCTACGCCGACGTGGTGACTACCACCACCCACAAGACCCTTCGAGGACCCCGCGGCGGTCTGATCCTCACCAACAACGAGGAGATCGCCAAGAAGATCAACAAGGCCATTTTCCCCGGCATTCAGGGCGGTCCTCTGGAGCACGTCATCGCAGGTAAGGCGGTCTGCTTCGGTGAGGCTCTGAAGCCCGAGTTCAAGGCATACCAGCATCAGGTGGTGCTTAACTGTAAGGCTCTGGCCGACGCACTGAAGGCCGAGGGCTTTGATCTGGTCTCGGGCGGCACCGACAACCACCTCATTCTGGTGGATCTCCGTCCCATGGGCATCACGGGTAAGGAGATGGAGAAGCGTCTGGACGAGGTGCACATCACCGTCAACAAGAACGCTATTCCCAACGATCCCGAGAAGCCCTTCGTGACCTCGGGTGTCCGCGTGGGCACCGCCGCCATCACCACCCGCGGGCTGGTGGAGGAGGACATGAAGGTCATCGCCCGCCTGTTCAAGCTGGTGGCGACTGACTTTGAGGGTACGGCCGAGGAGTGCAGAGCTACCGTGAAGGGGCTTTGCGAGAAGTATCCCCTGTACTGATTCCCGTCAATAAAAATCGGAGAGGAGCCGAGTCGGTTCCTCTCCTTTTTTTGTGGGGCACGGTTTTTAAATTTGGGTTTATCGCTGCGCGCTAAACCCAAGTGAAATGCGCTACGCGCGTGAAATATGCGCTGTCGCGCATGTGAAATGCTCGCAAGCGAGCGTGAAGTTCGCCCGTTGGGCGAGTGAAGGAGAGAAACCCTACGGGTTTCTAATTTGAAATTAATATGGAGAGATCCGAAGGATCTCCTCCACAACTCGTCCGCAAGGACGAATTTCACTTGCGCGAAGCGCAAATTTCACGCTCGCTTGCGAGCATTTCACACGCCGCAGGCGTATTTCACTATTGGGGTTTATCGGAACGAAAAACCCCAATTTTCCCCCTCACTTCTTCT
>JAZNUO010000073.1:0-8497 GCA_045592305.1 Eubacteriales bacterium
CCGATGGTGCGCCCTTCGATGCCGAGTTCGTCCATCACTTCTGCCACCAGACGGGTCACGATACCGTGCGTGCAGCCGGGGCAATAGTGCATGGTCATGTCCGCAAGTGCGTGCGGTCTTTTGAAAACTACCATGATCAGTTACCTCCTGCGATTTTTTCAATGCTCTCGAGCACCTGCTCGGGAGAGGGGATCATACCGCCCGCTCTGTTGCACAGGTATACGGGACGGATGCACTCCTCGGCCAGTCTGACGTCGTCGATCATCTGACCCATGGAGAGCTCCACGGACAAGAATGCCTTTACCTGATCAGCCGCCTTGCGGAATGCCTTTTTGGGGAAGGGCCAGAGCGTGATGGGACGGATCATGCCCACCTTGATGCCCATCTCGCGGGCGGCATCCACGGCGTTGCGGGAGACACGGGAGGCGATACCGAAGGCGGCGATGCAGATCTCGGCGTCCTCCATGCGGTAGGTCTCATACATGACCTCGTTTTCCTCGATCACCTTGTAGCGCTCGTAGCGGGCGAAGTTCAGCTCCTCCAGCTCCTCGGGGACGAGGGACAGGGAGTTGACGATGTTGTGGACGCGCTCCAGCTTGGTGCCGGTGGTGGCCCAAGGCTTCTCCACGGGCTCGCCCACCTTGAGGGCATCCAGCGCCACAGGCTCCATCATCTGGCCCATGGTACCGTCGGCCAGAATCATGGAGGTCATACGGTACTTGTCGGCCAGATCAAAGCCGTGGACGGTCAATTCTGCCATCTCCTGCACCGAGGAGGGGGCGAGGACGATCATGTGGAAGTCACCGTGACCGCCGCCCTTGGTGGCCTGGAAGTAGTCGGCCTGAGAGGGCTGGATACCGCCGAGACCGGGGCCGCCGCGCTGGACGTTGACCACCAGAGAGGGCAGATCAGCGCCCGCGAGGTAAGACAGACCCTCGCTCTTGAGGGAGATTCCGGGGGAGGAGGAGGAGGTCATGACGCGGGTGCCGGTGGAGGCCACGCCGTAGACCATGTTGATGGCCGCGACCTCGGACTCTGCCTGGAGGAACACGCCACCGATCTTGGGCAGCCGCTTGGCCATGTAGGCCGCGATCTCGGTCTGGGGGGTGATGGGGTAGCCGAAGTAGTGGCGGCAGCCCGCGATGATGGCGGCCTCCGCGGTGGCCTCGTTACCCTTCATAAGTACCTTATCTGCCATGTCGGTCACTCTCCTTTCTCTACCTTGATGATGCAGTCGGGGCACATGGTGGCGCAGAAAGCGCAACCGATGCAGGCCTCGGGGTTCTCTGCCACCACGGGATGGTGGCCCTTCTTGTTGATCTGATCCTCTGCCAGTGCCAGCACGTGCTTGGGACAGACGTCCACGCAAAGACCGCAGCCCTTGCAGTTGTCGGTTTTGAAGGTCAATTTACATTTTGCCATATTGTTTTTCTCCTTACGTAGGATCAAAGATACTTGTTTTTCTGCAGTCCCAGCGGGAATGCGTTCGGCACCTTCCCCACCACGGCGGGGTACAGCTCCTGCTTCACGGCGGTCATGACCACAGGCAAGCCCGAGAGTCTTGCGACCTCCTCAGCGTAGGCGCGGGAAGCCAGAATATCCTCGGCGGTGGTCAGAGCGCCCAGATTGGAGTTATTCACCAGCCCCGTGAAGCGGATGCCTCCCGCGTACTCGATCTCCCGCAGAACCTCCATGGTGGAAGCGGCGTCGCGTGTGAGAGGGCGGTAACAGTTGATGACCATGAGCATCTCGTAGTCATTCTCCGAAAGGATCTTGGGGGCGAGGCGACCCAGCGCCAAGGCACCCCGATCGTCGCCGCCGATGTCCAGCACGGCGGTCATGGAGCGATCGTCGGTGAGGGCGTACATCTCTTGGGGCAGGGCGGGGATGTCCACGTTACTGTTGGCGTAGGGCGAGCAGATGAGGCGGATGCCCTGCTGTTCAAAGTAGGCCGCGCTGTCCTTGGTGCGGAAGTAGGGGTTGACGATATCCAGATCCGCCACGGTGACATTATCAACGGACTTTTTCAGCTCAGCGGCGATATTCACCGCCACGTTGGTCTTGCCGCTGCCGTAGTGACCGCAGAGGATGGTCAAGCGTTTGAGGGGATACATGAACGATTCCTCCATCAAAGCTTGTTGCGCCGGATCTTACCGCTGGTGGTCTTGGGCAGCTCGTCGCGGAAGACCACGATACGGGGATACTTGTAGGGGGCGGTGCGCTCCTTGACATAGCGCTGGATCTCTTTTTTCAGCTCCTCGGTGGGCTCGGTTCCCTTCACCAGCACGATGGAGGCCTTGTCCACCTGACCGCGCACCTCGTCGGGCTCGGCGGACACGCCGCACTCCAGAACGAAGGGCAGCTCCATGATGACCGACTCGATCTCAAAGGGCCCGATGCGGTAGCCCGAGGACTTGATGACATCGTCCACGCGACCCACGAACCAGTAGAAGCCGTCCTCATCCTTCCACGCGGTGTCCCCCGTGTGGTAGTAGCCGTCGTGCCAGACCTCGGCGGTCTTGTCGGGAGCATTGTAGTAGCCGGTAAACAGACCGCAGGGCGCGCCGTCGGCGACTCGGATGCATATTTCTCCCGTCTCACCCACGGGGACGGGCCTACCGTCGGCATCCATCAGCTCCACCTCGTAGATGGGAGCGGGCTTACCCATGGAGCCGATCTTATGGGGCGCGCCTGTCAGATTACCGATAATCATGGTGGACTCAGACTGACCGAAGCCCTCCAGAATCTGCAGACCCGTGGCCTTCTCGAACTGGCGGTAGACCTCGGGGTTGAGCGCCTCGCCCGCGGTGGTCATGTGGCGCACCGAGGAGAGATCGTACTTGGAAATGTCCTCCTTCACCATCATGCGGAGCATGGTGGGAGGCGCGCAGAAGGTGGTGATTTGGTGCTTGGCGAACATGGGAAGAATGTCCGCAGCGTCGAAGCGGTCGAAATCGTAGACGAAGGTAGCCGCCTCGCAGAGCCACTGCCCGTAGAGCTTACCCCACATGGACTTGGCCCAGCCCGTGTCCGAAATGGTCAGATGGAGACCGTCGGGCTCTACGTTGTGCCAGTAGCGGGCGGTATGGAAGTGACCCAGGGGGTACTTGTGGTTGTGAGCCGCGATCTTGGGGTAGCCCGAGGTACCCGAGGTGAAGAACATGAGGAGCAGATCGTCGCCGCAGGGGGAGTCCTCGGTGCGGCTGTAGTGGGAGGAATACAGGGTGTACTCCTCGTCGAAGCTGCGCCAGCCCTCTCTTTCACCGTTGACGATGATCTTGTGCTTCAGGGTGGGGCAGCTTTCGGCGGCGATGTCCACCTGATGGGCGGTGTCACCGTCAGCGGTGCAGAGGATGGCCGAGACTCCCGCCGAATTGAAGCGGTACTCGAAGTCATGCTCCTGGAGCTGGTTGGTGGCGGGGATGGCGATGGCACCCAGCTTGTTCAGACCCAGCATGGCGAACCAGAACTGGTAGTGACGCTTGAGCACCAGCATGACGCGGTCGCCCTTCTTAATCCCCAGCGACTTGAAGTAGTTGGCGCACTGGGCGGAGGCGCGCTTCATGTCCTTGAAGGTAAATCGCCGCTCGGTGTGATCGCGGGAGACGTGGAGCATGGCCAGCTTCTCGGGATCCTTCTCGGCGACGGCATCCACCAGATCGAAGGCGAAGTTGAACCTGTCGGTATTCTTGAAATGGATGGCGGTGGGCGTACCCAGCGCGTTTTCGGTAACGTCGATGAACCTGCGCCAGACGCGGTCGCTCTGCTGATCGCGGTGAACCGTGATCTCCTTCTTGACGGCGGGGACTGCCTCGGTGGGTGCCAGCTCGGGGATGGGCTCCCCCGTGGGGTTGAGGACGATGGCGTAGAACACGCAGTCCTGACCGCCCACGGCGATCATACCGTGGGGTGTGTCGGAATCGTAGTAGATGGTGTCGCCCGCGCTGAGCACCTCGGTGTGCTCGCCCACCTGCACCATGAGCTTACCCTCAATGACAATGTCCAGCTCCTGCCCCGCGTGGGTGGTCAGCTCGATGTCGCGGTGCTGAGCCTCCTCGGAGTAGGCGGAGCGGACGAACAGAGGCTCGGCGATACGGTTCTGAAAGGCGTAGGCCATGTTGTAGTACACCATGCCGTGGGCCTTGGCGATCTCCTGCCCCGCCCCCGCGCGGGTGACGGTGTAGGATTTCAGCTTGGGGCTGTAGCCCTCGATGATCTCGGTGACGTTGACGTTCAGAGCCAGGGCGCAGCGGTAGATAAACGCGAAGTTGAGGTCACTCTGACCGCTCTCGCAGAGGAGGTATTCCTCCACCGACACACCGGTCTTGGCGGCCATCTGGAGAGGCTCCAGCCCCTCGATCTCACGGAGGGCGCGGATTCGTCCCGCCATCTCCTTGATCTTAAAATCCAATCCGGACATGGAGGAGGGCTCCATCGTTTTGGTTATCTGATCCATGTTCAATCCTTTCTCGGGTGTCGCGAGGCGTACGGTAAGAAAGCAAGCGCACCCGTCCCAAAGTGTCGTTACTTTGAGACGAGCGCGCATAAAATCCTTATACAGCACCCGCGGTACCACTCAAATTGCGGAAGGCTCCGCCACTTTACCGGGTCACGTAACCCGCTGACACTAACGCAGTCGCGCGGGGCGGGTCTACTCTCGCGCGGGGCTGCCCCGCGGGTGATTTCTTCCGTCCGACTCGGGAGCTACAAATACCGCGACCGTGTTCATGGCTCGCACCAACCGCCAATTCTCTGAAAACCGTGCCGTGGCATCCTCTCCGTCAATGCCTTTGATACAGATAATTATAACACAACTTTGCTTGTTTGTCAATTATTTTATTTGGGTAAAACCACGCAAACTTTCCTGTCACTGCAAGTAATATTTTGTGGTATTTTACCTTTACAGCTTATTGCGCTGGATCTTGCCGCTGATGGTCTTGGGCAGCTCGTCGCGGAACACCACGATTCTGGGGTACTTGTAGGGGGCGGTGTTCTTCTTGACGTAGTTCTGGATCTCCTTTTTCAGCTCCTCCGTGGGCTCGGTGCCCTTCACAAGGACGACGGAAGCCTTGACTACCTGACCGCGCACCTCGTCGGGCTCGGCGGACACGCCGCACTCCAGCACGTAAGGAAGCTCCATGATGACCGACTCAATCTCGAAGGGACCGATGCGGTAGCCCGAGGACTTGATGACATCGTCCACGCGGCCCACGTACCAGTAGAAGCCGTCCTCATCGCACCAGGCGGTGTCGCCGGTGTGGTAGTATCCATCGTGAAGCACCTCGTCGGTCTTTTCCTGATTGCGGTAGTAGCCGAGGAACAGACCGCAGGGAGCCTTGTCCCCCACCTTGATGACGATCTCGCCCGTCTCGCCGTCGGGCACGGGGTTGCCGTCGGGATCCACCAGCATCATATCGTACAAAGGCGAGGGCTTACCCATGGAGCCCACCTTGTGGGGATTGCCCATGAGGTTGGCGATGGACAGGGTGGTCTCGGTCTGACCGAAGCCCTCCTTGATCTGAAGCCCCGTGGCCTTCTCGAACTGGCGGTAGACCTCGGGATTGAGCGCCTCGCCCGCGGTGGTCATGTGGCGGACCGAGGAGAAATCGTACTTGGAAATATCCTCCTTGATCATCATGCGGAGCATGGTGGGAGGGGCGCAGAAGGTGGTGATCTGGTATTTCGCGAACATGGGCAGAATCACCGAGGCATCGAAGCGGTCGAAATCGTAGGTAAAGACCGCGCCCTCCGCCAGCCACTGCCCGTAGAGCTTGCCCCACAGAGCCTTACCCCAGCCCGTATCCGAAATGGTGAAGTGGAGACCGTCCTCCGAGACACCGTGCCAGTATTTGGCGGTGATGTAGTGACCCAGGGCGTACTTGTAGCTGTGAGCCGCGATCTTGGGATAGCCCGTGGTGCCCGAGGTGAAGAACATGATCATGGGATCGTCACCGCAGGGGGTATCGTCTCCGCGGTAGAAGTGAGCCGAGTAGAGGGGGAACTCCTCGTCGAAGTTGCGCCAGCCCTCGCGGTCGCCGCCCACAAGGATCTTGGTCTTGAGGGAGGGAGACTCGGCCTCGGCCAGCTCCACCTGTCTCGCCACGTCGCCGTCGGCGGTGCAGACGATAGCCGAGACCTCGGCGGCATTGAAGCGATACTCCAGATCATGCTTGACGAGCTGATTGGTGGCGGGGATGGCGATGGCGCCCAGCTTATGCAGACCGAGGATGGCGAACCAGAACTGGTAGTGGCGCTTGAGCACCAGCATGACGCGGTCGCCCTTCTTGATACCCAGAGACTTGAAGTAGTTAGCGGCCTGATTGGATGCGCGCTTCATATCGTTGAAGGTAAAGCGGCGCTCCACCATGTCGCGGGAGATATGGAGCATGGCCAGCTTGCCGGGATCCCGCTTGGCGATGGCGTCCACCACGTCAAAGGCGAAGTTGAACCGATCCTCGTTCTTGAAGGTGATCTTCTGCAAAGCCCCGTTCCCGTCCACCACGGTGTCGATGAAGGGAGTCGTGACCGTCTCGGTGGCGGGGAGAGCCTCGGTGTGCACCTGACGCAGGGTCTCCTGCACCAGCTCGGCGGAGAGTGCGCTCTCACCGGGAAGCACCACCGCCATGAAGAGGCAGTCCTGACCGTCCACGGCAATCATACCGTGGGGGGTGGAGCTGTTGTAGTAGATACAGTCCCCCGCCTCCAGATACTCCACGTTGGAGCCGACCTGCACCTTCAGCTTCCCCTCCAGCACGAAGTCAAACTCCTGACCCGCGTGCTTGACCAGATGGATGGGCTTGTTTTGCAGCTCGGGGTCGTACTCGTAGCGGACGCGGTAGGGCTCGGCGATCTTCTTGCGAAAGAGGGGAGCCACCGACATGATGCTGATGCCCGCCTCCTTGGCGGTCTCCTGTCCCTCTCCCTTGCGGGTGACGGTGTAGGAGGACAGATGGGCGGAGCGACCCTCCAGAAGATCGGTAATACCAATGCCGAAGGCCTGAGCGCACTTGTGGATGAAGGTGAAGGGGAAGTCCAATTCCCCCGCCTCGTAGGCCACGTAAGCGGCGTTGCTGACTTCGGTCTTCTCAGCCATCTCGGCTATGGTAAAGCCGCAAATATCCCGCATCTCGCGGATACGGATCGCGACCTCCTGAAGCTTGGCTCGGTCATTCGCTCGGGCACTGACCGAAGCGGCGGCCGCATCGACCGGGTTGGTTCTGGTTTCTTTTGCCATGGTAGGGTCCTCCTTGGGATTTTTACGAACAAAAAAACACACCTGTCTCAAAACACTTTGAGACGGGTGCATACACATCCGCGGTACCACTCAAATTGCGGAAAAGCTTCCGCCACTCTTCGGAATCCGACAATTCCTATGCTCTCACGCGGCATTCGCGGGAGTCCCTACTTTCATCCATAGGATGGGTTCAAGTCCTCCGGCTCGGAAGGGATGGGTCTCTCAGGGGAATACCGTCTGCTCGCACCAACCGCCGACTCTCTGTACGCATCCGACCTTGACCGTCTTCGTCATAGCCTTTGTTTTTCTATTCGATTGGGCGTATTATAGCACAATTTGCGGTGGTTGTCAAGGGGTTTGGGAAAATTTTTTGAGGATGGAGAAAAATCGCAGCGCCCCCCGCCCTTTCGCGCGCCCGCGGCAGCCCGCGCCTGCTTAATAATAGGGACGCCTTCCGTTCCGCCGCGCAGTTCCGCCCCACCGCTTCTCCGACGCGCGGCTTTTGCTGAGAAAAGGGGCTGCGTAGGCGCAACCCCTCAAAGAAGCCGCTCGTAGGCCACCCGCGGGTCGCCGTTTTCCAGATGGATCACCCCGCGGAGGGCAAAGCCGTGCTTTTCCAGCATACGGCGCATGACCACGTTGCCCTCGTGGGTGTCGATACGCAAAGCGGCGCGACCCAAAGCGCGGGCGGTGTCCTCGGCGTAGCGGATGATGGCGGTGGAGACCCCGCTGCCGCGGCTTTCCACCGAGATCGCCACGCGGTGGATGGCGAGATAGGACCACTCCCCCGTCTCGGTGCGGTCGGGAAGGCTCCAGCTTCCCCCCTCCATGACGGTGTAGGTGGGCTCGCCGTCGAAAATGAGGGCGAAGGTGCCGACGGTCTTGCCGCCGAGGGTGGCGGCGCGGCTCTGTCCGAGAGCAATATCCTCCTCAATCATAGCGCGGTTGGGAGAGCCGTTCTGCCACTGGTCGATGCCGAGGGCGGCGATGGTGCGGCGGGCTTCCTCGATGATGGCCATGACGGCGGGAAGGTCGGAGAGGGTGGTGGGATGGATGATGGGTTGCATATGTGTACTTCCTGTGTTGGTAATGAAAAAATTGATCCGTACCGTTAGTTTTTCGAAATTGATCCATGGTTTTCGGTCGGTGGACAGACTTATCCCTTGGCGATGATGGGCTCAAAAAGTTAACCGAGGTCTTTCGGGCTTTCGTGCCATGCTTGCAAACGAAGCTATGTAATATCAAATAATATTCAAGTCTGCT
>JAZNUO010000074.1:0-9243 GCA_045592305.1 Eubacteriales bacterium
CCCACTTAAACCCTTCTTGAAAGAAGGGTTTAAGAATCCCAAGAACTTTCAAAAAAGGTCTATTTATCAATATTTTTTTGAAGGTTCTTGAAGGGAGTTCGGCGTTCCCCTCGCCCCTGCCCGACAAACCCAAATTTGAAAGGAGAACCAAACCATGACCAACCGATTTACCACCCGCGCTCAGGGCGCATTGAACGGAGCCTTGCGGGAGGCGCAGGCTCTGGGACATACCTACGTGGGCTCGGAGCATCTGCTTCTGGGGCTGCTTGCCGAGCCCGACTCCATCGCCGCCAAGCTCATGACCGCCAGGGGCCTGGATCGGGAAAAATACCGCGCCGCCATCATAGAGCTTTCGGGAGCGGGGGCGCAGAGTAGGGTCTCACCTTCGGACATGACACCCAGAGTACGCCGCATCATTCAGGACTCCGCTGTGGAAGCGGGACGGGCGGGGCAGTCCTACGTGGGGACGGAGCATTTACTTTTGGCACTACTGGATCAGCCCGACTGCGTGGCGGTACGACTGTTGGAAACAGTGGCGGTATCCCCCGACGAGCTGCGGCGGGACGTGGCAGGATTTCTGAACGCGACTCCTCAGGGGGGCGGCGAATCACGGGGACGGGATACGGGTGAGGATCGCCACACCCGCTCCAAGGAGGACAGCCGCGACGGCCGCAGAGACAGAGGGCGGGAGACCGAGGGGGAGAGCCGCATCCACGGCGCGCCCACCCTGTCGAAGTACGGTCGGGACCTCACCGCCATGGCGGGGGCAGGCAAGCTGGACCCCATTATTGGGCGGGAGCGGGAGACCGAGCGGGTCATCCGCATTCTGTCCCGCCGCGGAAAGAACAATCCCTGTCTCATCGGCGAGCCCGGGGTGGGTAAGACCGCCGTGGTGGAGGGTCTTTGCCAGCGCATCGCCGACGGAAGCGTGCCCGAGACCCTGAAGGGAAAGCGCATTATTACGGTGGATATTCCCGCCATGATCGCGGGGGCAAAGTACCGCGGGGAGTTCGAGGACAGGCTCAAGGGCATCATGGCCGAGGTACGCAAGGAGCCCGATCTCATCCTGTTCATCGACGAGCTCCACACCATCGTGGGGGCGGGGGCGGCCGAGGGGGCGGTGGATGCCGCCAATATTCTCAAGCCCGCCCTGTCCCGCGGGGAGATCCGTGTCATCGGGGCGACCACCGTGGAGGAGTACCGACTCCACATCGAGAAGGACGCGGCTCTGGAGCGACGGTTTCAGGCAGTGACGGTGGGGGAGCCCACCGAGGAGGAGGCCTTACGCATCCTTTCGGGGCTTCGTCCGCGGTACGAGGCGCACCACAAAATGAAGATCACCGACGAGGCCTTGAAGGCGGCGGTGGAGCTTTCGGTGAAGTATATTCCCGACCGCTTTCTGCCCGACAAGGCCATTGATCTGGTTGACGAGGCGGCGGCGGCTCTGCGGATCTCCAGCATGATGACTCCCCCCGATCTCAAGCGTATGGAGGCTGAGCTGACCACCCTTTCCCGCGAGAAGGAGGAGGCCATCAAGGCGCAGGAATTCGAACGGGCGGCGGCTCTGCGGGATCGGGAGGTGGCTTTGCGGGAGGAATACGAAAACGCGCGGCAGAGCTGGGAGAAGGGGGCGGAGCAAACGGGAGACAGCGTGACTGTGACTCCCGCCGCCGTGGCGGACGTAGTGACCGAATGGACAGGGATCCCCGTGTCCCGCCTTCTGGAGAGCGAGGGGGAGCGGCTTTTGGCTCTGGAGGACTCCCTGAAGGCGCGGGTCATCGGGCAGGACGAGGCAGTCTCGGCGGTGGCGGGAGCGATCCGACGGGGGAGACTGGGGCTGAGCGATCCCCGCCGTCCCATCGGCTCCTTCCTCTTTTTAGGACAGACGGGGGTAGGCAAAACCGAGCTGGCGCGGGCTTTGGCGGCGGCTCTTTTCGGGAGCGAAAAAGCGTTGATACGCTTCGATATGTCGGAATACATGGAGAAGCACAGCGTATCCAGGCTGATCGGCTCTCCTCCCGGGTATATCGGTCACGAAGAGGGAGGACAGCTCACCGAGCGGGTGCGGCGGAAGCCCTACGCGGTGCTTCTCTTTGACGAGCTGGAAAAGGCGCATCCCGATATTTTCAATATTCTTCTGCAAGTCATGGACGACGGCTCCCTCACGGATTCCACGGGGCGGCGGGTGGATTTCCGCCACACGGTGCTCATCATGACCTCCAATTTAGGGGCGGGGGGCAGTCAGCGCAAGGCGGCGGGCTTTACGGTAAGCTCGGAGGAGGCACGGGAGAAGGAGCGGATGCTGACCGCCTTGAAGGAGGCGGTTCGTCCCGAGTTTCTGGGGCGCATTGACGAAACGGTGGTGTTCCGTCCTCTGGGGGAGGCAGAGGTCAGGCGCATCGCTTCCCTGCTTTTAGAGGAGCTTTGTTTGCGGGTCAGGGCTATGGGGATCGGGCTGGACTTTACCGACGGGGCGGTGGAGCTCCTCGTCCGAGAGGGCTTTGATCCCAAATTCGGCGCGAGGCCTCTGCGTCGGGCGGCAGTACGGCTCATGGAGGAGCCCTTGGCCGAAGAGATCCTCAGAGGTCGGATCCGCGAGGGGGACAGGGTCACGGCGGAAGCGGCTGATGGAAGGTATGTATTCCGGCGGGGGTGATGGAGGTTGACCGTTCACATCATCCGCAGCAAAATACGCCTGTGGCGCAACGGATGCGTTTTTTCACGATGATACCTCCGGAAAATTGTGCTTGTTTTTTCTCGTTCCAGCATTTTTATCGCTGTCTGTCAAGTTGTTTTGAGGAAGGCGAAAAGTTTTTTCGTCAAAATGCCAAAAAAGCGCATTACCTATTGCAAAAAGGCAATATATTTGATATAATGTAAGAACGATTCCCACCCTTCGCGGTGGTTATGAAAGGACACAGCACTATGAACACCAAACGCAAAAAGCTTGTAACCGTCATGGCCATTATTCTGGCAGCTATCATGCTGGGCTCGGTCGCCACCCTGACCGTTTCCATGATCGTTACCCACATTTCGAACAAGGACAACAAAAAGACCGCCGAGGCGGGCGGGCAGTATGCCTTCGACCTGCTGGCAGATGAAGCTCCCACCTTCAATACCACCGACCCCATGCACGTCATCACCGCCGAGACTCTGGTCAAGGCGCAGGGTAGCTGCGGCCGCTTTACCACCGATCTGGTGGACGACTACTGCGTCGTCACTCCTACGGGTAAGGATCCCTACTTCTACCCCATGTCCAGTCTGGATAAGCCCGTGAAGTACGTGGTGATCGTTTACCGCTCGGATTCCGCCGTGAACACCACCATCCAGTTCTTCATGGGCTCCAGCGGCACCGCTCCCGAGGACGATACCTCCATGCTGGAGACCGCCGTGGTGGCTGACGGTCAGTGGCACGCTCACGGCTTTGACGTCCAGCCCCTGATCGACAACGGCGCGTACAACGGCAAAAACACCACCTTCTTCCGCTTCGATCCCCTGGAGTCCGGTTACGTCCTCGACGAGAACGGTCAGCCCTACAAGGAGGGTGACGTCTGGGTCAAGCATCCTCTCCCCGAGGACGCTTCCATTGACGTTCGCTTCATCGCCTTCTTTGAGACCGAGGAGCAGTATCAGGGCTTCAACATGGAGCAGTACGTAGCCAAGCTCGCCTATGAGGAGGAGCAGAAGCGTCTCGAGGAGGAGGCCAAGAAGAAGTACGATTGGGCGGCTCCCGAGTACGCCGAGATGACCACCACCGAGCAGGATTCCGCCGCCGGCTCTCTCAAGATGGAAACCTCGGAGGACGGTAAGACCGTAACCATCTCCTACGACGTCAACGGCGAGACGGTCTCCTATACCGTTCCCAACAGCTATAACTACACCATGGGTGGTTACGCCGCCACCGACGATCTGGATCGCACCATGTACACCTCCGCCGACGTGGGCGCTTACGGCTCCACCGGCGAGCGCTACGTGGGTCTGTTCTACTTCCTGTGGCACGGCGAGCACGGAGACAGCGGCGTTTTCGACCTCCAGAAGATCATCGACGAGGTCGGTGTGGAGGCCGCGGGCTCTTACAAGTGCGGCAAGTACGGCGGCTTTGGCGTTATGCACTGGTTCGCCGAGCCTCTGTACGGCTACTACTACGCCAATGACGCATGGGTCCACCGCAAGCACGCAGAGCTTCTGACCCAGGCCAACGTTGACTTCCTGTATTTCGATACCACCAATGGTTATTCCTATTTGTACAATGCCAAACAGCTCATGAAGATCCTTCACGAGCTCAACGAGCAGGGCTTCGACGCGCCTCAGGTGGTGTTCTACACCAACACCAATGCAGAGAGCGTGATCCGTGAGGTTTACTATGACATCTACAAGAAGGGTCTGTATGAGGACACTTGGTTCAAGGTGAACGGTAAGCCCGTTATCATCGGTCCCATGGAGGCCAACATCAAGGATTTCTTCACCATGAAGCAGAACCAGTGGCCCACCGAGATGTCCAAGACCAACGGTTGGCCTTGGATGGACTTCCAGTGGCCCGCCCGTCTGTTCCCCTCGGCTTACGATTTTGACGGTTCCGCCATCAGCGTCTCCATCGCTCAGCACAGCGGTACGGTGGCCTTCTCGGATTCCTCCCTGTACAACAACCACACCAACCGCGGCCGTTCCTTCTGGACGGACAAACGCGCCAACAACACCACCCTGCTCCAACGCTACGAGGAATGGAAGGCCGATCCTTCCCTGACCAATCAGGGTCTCAACTTCCAGGCTCAGTTCGACCGCGCCATTGACTCCGACGCTATGTACATTCTGGTCACCGGCTGGAACGAGTGGGTTGCCCAGAGACAGAATCCCGGCAATGCCGACCGTATCTGGTTCGTAGACACCTCCTCCATGGAGTTCTCCCGTGATGCCGAGATGATGCGCGGCGGTTACTTCGATAACTACTACATCCAGCTTGCCTACAACGTTCAGAAGGCCAAGGGCGCCGCTCCCGTGATCGTGCAGGATGCCCGCACCCCCATCAACGTAACCGGTGAGTTCGACCAGTGGGATGCGGTGAGCTTCACCTACCACGATGCCAAGGGCGACACCGCTGACCGTGAGGCCGTCGGCTTCGGTCGCAAGCTCTACGAGAACACCTCGGGGCGCAACGACATAGTCGCCTCCAAGGTGACGGCCGACACCAAGAACATCTACTTCTACGTAGAGACCGCCGACCGTATTCCCCTGTACGATAACGGCTCCTCTTGGATGAAGCTCTACATCGATGCCGACTCCAACGGCAACACCGGCTGGTACGGTTACGATTTCATCGTCAACTACAACGCCAAGAGCAAGCTCCTGACCACCGTGGCCAAGTACAACGGCACCGATAACGCCTACTCCTTCGAGGAGGTGGGTGAGGTCTCCTACCGCGTCAAGGATAACAAGATGATGATCGCTGTTCCTCAGGAGATGCTGGGTATGACCGGCTACCTTGAGCTGTGCTTCCAGTTCAAGTGGGCGGACAGCGAGACCGTCTACGACGAGATGGAGGACTTCTACTGCGACGGCGACGTGGCTCCTCTGGGCCGTATGAACTACGTTTTCCAGAACTACATCCCCGGCGTGACCAACGTCACTTACCCCCAGCCTGAGACCACCGAGCCCGACTCCGAGACTCCCACCGAGCCCGAGACTCAGGACCCCGAGACACAGGCTCCCCAGACCGAGGATCCCACCGGGACCCAGCCTCCCAAGAAGGGCTGCGGATCCGTCATTTCGATCGGCTTCATCGGGCTTCTGGCTCTGATCTCCTCGGCTGCCATCATCAAGCGTAAAGATTGATCGCTTCGAAAGAAAACACCGTATGAAACACAGTCCCCGACGGGCTGTGACATCCATCCTCTGCGCCTCCCTTCCGGGGGGCGCAGTCTTTATTTGAGCGAGCAGAGGCGGGAGAAGAGACGGGGAAACGGCCTCCGGCATATCGATCCCTTTTTAAAAAGAGGGGGTGAGCATCCCAAAAACTTAGAAAAACATGGATAAACCGTATTTGTTCGCGGGCTCTTGAAGGAGGTCCGGGGGGAAGCTTCTCCCGTGCCCCGCACTCACGCGATCCACGCCCGCGCCATTCTCCACCATAGCTCCCGGAAGGACAAGCGGTCGGCGGTCTCGGTGGCGGTGATGGGAATATCCCCGAGGGACTCCCCTTTGCAGGTATAGGTGATCTTCCCCACCGTTTCTCCCGCGCGGACGGGGGCTTGGACCGACTCGGGGAGGGTGACGGTGTACTCCACGGCCTTCAAGTCAGATTTCGGCAGAACCGCGGTGAACTTCGGGTAGGAGATGCCCACCTCATCCGCCGTTCCCCCCGTGACGCGGAGAGGGTCGAGGCTGCCGCCCTCGGCGGTGTAGAGACCGTACGTGGCAAAGCCCCAATCCAGAAGCCTTTGCGCCTCGGCGTTGCGGATGTCACGGGACTGTGCCCCCATGATGACGCAGATAAGGGTCATGCCCTCTCGCTCTGCCGTGACCGACACGCAGAAGCCCGCCTTTTGGGTGGAGCCTGTTTTGAGACCGTTGCAGCCGCGGTAGAAGCGAACCAGACGGTTGGTGTTGGTCAGCCCGAACGCACCGCCGCGGATGGTATCCATCCACGTGGAGCTGTATTCCAATATTTCCTTGTGTCGGATCAGCTCACGGGACATGATGGCAATATCCTTCGCCGATGTGACGTGGTTTTGGGCGGTATCGTCCAGACCGTTGGTGTTCTCGAAGCGGGTAGCGGTCATGCCCAGCTCGGCGGCGCGCTCATTCATGCGCCCCACGAAGGCCTCCTCCGAGCCGTAGGTATGCTCGGCGAGGGCGACGGCGGCATCGTTGGCGGAGGCGATGACCACGCTCTTGATGAGGTCGCGGGCGGTCATCTGTTCCCCCTCCTTGAGGTAGATCTGGGAGCCCCCCATGGAGGCGGCGTGGGCGGAGGCGGTGACGGTGTCCTCCCATTTCAGGGCTCCCGCGTCCATGCGCTCCATGACCAAAAGGAGGGTCATGATCTTAGTCACCGAGGCGGGGGGCATGGCTTCCTCGGGGTTCTTTTGGTAGAGAATCTTTCCCGTGGAGGCCTCCATGAGGACGGCGCTCTTGGCGGTAAGCCCGAGATCGGGCTCGGCGGTGATGGGGACAGCAGAACCCGACTCGGCAGACGCGGGGGGGAGGGGCAGCGCCGAAAGCAGGCACAGGGTCAGGATCAGGGACAGGAACCGATGGGTGTTGGTACGCATAGAAAAACCACCTCTCTCATTTCTCGGTAGAGGATATGAGAGGGGCGGCGTTTTTATGATAGGGAGGGTTACTTCCCCGCTTTTTTGCGGTTCTTTTGCTTTTTCTCGGAGGGCGGCGTGGGCTTGCCCTTGCCTTTGCTTGCGGCGTGGGCACGATCGTAGAAGGCCTCGTAGCCCGACATAGAGGGTTCGGCGAAGAGTTTCTTACCATTGACAAACACCCGCTTTTGGCGGTTCACCGCAGTCACCTCCGACCATTCATGCCGACGAAGGACGCGGCTACCCAAGCAGACCGAAAAGCCCTCCCTGTCGTGGCGAATCTCGTATTTCGCAAGGAGAAGTAATGCCACCGTCGGAAGCAGGAGAATGCCCCACAGGAGGAAGAAGCCGTCAGGAATCTCGGTGACGGCGGTCAGGACACAGCCCATCATGATGAACAGCAGAAAGCCGTAGGCCCAGCGGGCGGTGCCATATTGAAATACCCGCCCCTTTTCAAAGCTGTCATTGACAAGCTCGGGCAGGGGGATCTCCACGCAACTCTTGGGGGTATCCTTCCCTTCCTCGGCAGGGCGTTTTTTTCGGCTCATTTCGTTCCTCCTTTCTATGCGACTTTAGGTGATTGTAAAATGCTTCAAATTTGGGTTTATCGGCAGGGGTTTCACCCCTGCACCCCACCAAAGGGACTTTTGAAAAAGTCCCTTTGGAATCCTCAAAACTTTTAAAAAATCATTGATAAGCAATATTTTTTGAAGGTTCTTGGAGGGAGTCCAGAGGGAAACCTCTTGCAAGAAGTTTCCCTTTGACGCATCCCTATAAACCCCAATTTTTCACAATTATGCAATCGCCTGATGTGTCTTGGTAAGGTGCAACGCCTACGCGCGTACCCCACGTCGTTGGTAGGCAAAAGGGCGCACACACCCCGAGCTTGCGAGGATGGCGCCTCTACCGAAGGTTTGGTTATTGCTTGCGGGGATTTACTCGGCGGAGAACTTATACACCGTGGTGTAATCGTACTTCTCGCCCGCGCGAAGAACTCCGTTCGTAAAGCTCTCGTCGCCCTGATGGTGGATGCTGTCGGGCATGGTCTGGGTCTCCAGGCAGAAGGCGGTCTGGGTCTGCTGGGGCTTGCCGCCGCGGAGGGGGAAACAGGGGTTCTTCAGGAAATTGGCGGAGTAGAACTGGACGCAGGGCTGGTTGGTGTACATCTCCATCTTGCGTCCCGACACGGGCTCGCAGACCACGGCGCGGAGCAGGAGGGGACCGCCCGACCGGCACTTTTTCCAGCCGGTGAAGTTGAGACAATGGTCATAGCCGCCGGCGATACGGAGGTCGGCGAAGTCGGCGAAGAAATCACGCCCGATGGGCTTGGGCTCGGTAAAGTCGAAGGGGGTACCGTCCACGGGCTTGACCGCCACGGGGATCAGCTCCTTATCCCCCGCCACGTAGGACTCGGCATCCATCCACAGGATCTGCCCAAAGACGGTGCCGGATGCGTTACCGCCCAGATTGAAGTAGGCGTGGTTGGTGAGGTTGATGGGGGTCGCCTTGTCGCACTCGGCCTCGTAGCGGATGGCGAGGGCGTTGTTGTTATCCAGCGTATACGTCACCTTGGTGGCGAGGTTGCCCGGGAAGCCCTCCTCGCCGTCGGGGGAGAGGTAGGTGAGGGTCAAGGTGATCTTCTCGCCGTCCGCCGCGGTCTCGGCGTTCCAGACGACGTAGGAGAAACTCTTCTTGCCGCCGTGGAGGCAGTTTCCGCCGTCGTTGGCGTAGAGGCTGTAGGTCTTGCCGTCCAGCTCGAAGGAGGCTCCAGCGATGCGGTTGGCCACGCGACCCACCAGCGCACCGAGGTAGCCGTCGGCAGACTCATAGTCGGACAGGGAGTCATAGCCCAAGCAAACGTCGGTGAGCTTGCCGGCACGGTCAGGGGTCTTGATGCTGACGATGGTACCGCCGAAGTCGGTGATCTCCACGGTCA
>JAZNUO010000075.1:0-1987 GCA_045592305.1 Eubacteriales bacterium
CCCTCTGCGGACACCGCCACCCCCGCCGTCCCCCAGCTCCCCGATACCCTCATCGGCGACGGGTCGGCCGCCGCGGGTATTTTCCCCCTGTTCTCGCCGGGGGGGGGTATTTACACCTCCCGCGGCAAGATCGTGGAGATCACCGCCCCCGAGGGCTACACGGTGCGCTACACCACCGACGGCTCCATCCCCACCGCGCGCTCCGCCGAGTACACGGAGGCCATCAGGATCGCCGCGGACAGGGGAGAGGGCACGACCGTCCGTGCCGCCTGCTTTGATGCCGACGGCAGACTGACGGGTCAGGTCATTACCCATACCTATATCTCGGCCAAGAGCAAGACGGGACTTCACTACACCGTCATGCTCACCTGCGACGAGGACGATCTGAACGATATGTACGCCGACGTCCACGAAAAGATCGAGCGCGCCGCCCATGCCGAGATCCTCGCCCCTGACGGCACCCGCATCATTTCCCAGGACGTGGGTCTCCGTCTCTTTGGCGGCTCCTCCCGCGCCCTCCGACAGAAGTCCTTCAAGATCGTCGCCCGTAAGGACGGCTACTTCGGTGCGGACACCCCCTACGTGGGTCTGGGCACCTTCACCTACCCCTTCTTCCCCGAGCGTACCGTAATCGCGGGCAAAAACGCGGGGAAGGTGCTGACCAAGTACGACGGTCTGATCCTCCGCAACGGCGGCAACGACTCCCTCCTCTCCACCGCCGCCGACCCCGACCGCCCCACCCTGCTCCGCGACGGCATGGCCAACGAGTTCATCGCCAAGTACGCGCCGAGCGTCCAGATGTCCTACGCCCACTTCGCCGCGGTCTACCTCAACGGCGAGTATTACGGGATTCTGGAGCTTCGCGAGAACCAGAACGAGGACTATATCAAGCGGCTCTACGGCGTGGACGATAACGACGTGGTGGTGGTGAAGTCCGAGCTGGATACCACCCGCGCCTGCGGAGATCACAGGAACGCCGAAGAATGTCGCTTCTGCGGCTCCTGGTTCTTCTACGAGACCGACTCCGAGGCCGCCGCTCAAAAGGAGATGAAGAACTGGATCGCCCTGTGCAAAAAGGCCGCGGGGGCTGTCAACGCAAGCGAGGCCGAGTACCGCAAGGTGTTTGCCGAGGTGGAATCCAAGCTGGATCTCCGCAACGCGCTGGAGTACGTGGCCGCCGCCTGCTACCTTGTGAACACCGACTGGCCTCACAACAACATCCGCGTCTGGCGGTACACGGGCGCGCCCGTGGAAGGCGTTTCCATCACCGACGGAAAGTGGAGATTTGCCACCCGCGACATGGACTTCACCATGGCGCGCTACGACAAGGGCGCACCTCTCCCCGAGATCGAGACCACCCCCTCGGTGGATATGTTCTCGTGGGTGCTGTCCAACTACGTGGAGGGCTACGGCGACGAACAGCAGTACAACGATGCCCTCTACCTACAGGGACTCTTTGCCTTCCTCATGCGGGACGATGCCTTCCGCGCCGATTTCGCCGAGCTCTGCCGTACCCTCGCCTCCGAGGAGGCCACCGCCTACCTGAAAGCCCTCTACGAGGATGCGTACGGTCAGGTAAACCCCATCATCGGCGACCACATCCGCCGTTGGACGGGCTCCGCGGGGGGCATGATCCCCGACTCCCGTAGCTGGCGCAAGGCCGCCCGGCGGATCGAGAGCTTCATCGAAGCCAGACCCGCGCAGTTCCTCAAGCATCTGGATAAGATGCTGGGGATGTACGAGTGAGTTTGAACTTCAAATTGGGGTTTATCGGGCAGGGGCGAGGAAAACGCCAAAGGGAAACTTCTTGAAAGAAGTTTCCCTCTGGACACCCTTCAAGAACTTTCAAAAAGTATTGATAAATAGCTTTTTCGCGCGTTGTAAAATGAAGTTGCAATAGTCAGTTTTCAAAAAAGAATATCCATAGTAACGATTCTGTGGTAGAATTGAAGTTGCCGAGACAACAATTCCGAAAGGATCGTCACTA
>JAZNUO010000076.1:0-3417 GCA_045592305.1 Eubacteriales bacterium
TTCTTAGCGTCCACCATGGCCTTGACCTTGATGGGCAGACCGTAGAGATTGATGAAGCCCGCGGAATCGGCCTGGTTATAGTCGGACTCGCCGAAGGTGGCGATCTCCTCGGAGTAGAGGGAGTAATCCGACCAGACACCCGCGTTGATCATGTTGCCCTTGTAGAGCTTCAGGCGTACCTTACCGGTGACGGTCTCCTGAGTCTTGTCCACGAAGGCGGCCAGAGCCTCCCGCAGGGGGGTGAACCACTGACCGTTGTACACCAGCTCGGCGTAGGTGATGGCCAGCTTCTGCTTCTCGTGGAGGGTCATCTTGTCCAGACAAATGCTTTCCAGCACGCTGTGAGCCTTGTACAGGATGGTTCCGCCGGGGGTCTCGTAGACACCGCGGCACTTCATGCCCACAAGTCTGTTCTCCACGATATCCAAAAGACCGATACCGTTCTTGCCGCCCAGCTCGTTGAGGGCGAGAATGATCTCCTTGGCGGACATCTTCTTGCCGTCCAGAGCCACGGGAACACCCTTATCAAATTCCAGCTCAATGTAGGTAGGCACGTCGGGAGCCTGAATGGGGGAAACGCCCATCTCGAGGAAGCCGGGCTTCTCGTACAGAGGCTCGTTGCCCGTGTCCTCCAGATCCAGACCCTCGTGGGACAGGTGCCAGAGGTTCTTGTCCTTGGAGTAGTTGGTCTCGCGGTTGATCTTCAGAGGAATGTTGTGTGCCTCGGCGTAGTCGATCTCCTCCTCGCGGGACTTGATGTCCCACTCTCTCCAGGGAGCGATGATGGGCATATCGGGGCAGAAGTGCTTGAGGGTCAGCTCGAAGCGAACCTGATCGTTCCCCTTACCGGTACAGCCGTGGCAGATGGCATCGGCGCCCTCCTTGATGGCGATCTCGGCCAAACCCTTGGCGATGCAGGGACGGGCGTGGGAGGTACCCAACAGATACTCCTCGTAGATCGCGCCTGCCTTCATGCAGGGGATGATGTACTCGTCCACGTACTCCTCGGTGAGATCGAGGACGTAGAGCTTGGACGCGCCGGTCTTGAGGGCCTTTTCCTCCAGCCCCTCCAGCTCGTCGGCCTGACCCACGTTACCCGAGACCGCGATGACCTCGCAGTTGTTGTAGTTTTCCTTCAGCCACGGAATGATGATGGACGTATCCAGACCGCCCGAGTAAGCGAGAACCACTTTTTTGATATTTTCCTTGTTTACCATGTTATGCCTCCGTTGCGGGATCCGCCTTGTATATTTATGCGAATCTCAAATGAAATATGCGACTATTATACCAGTTTGCCGCGGTTTTGTCAATAGCGAAATGTGTGTAATTTGTTGCTATCTTGATGAGTCCTTTTGGGCAAAGCAACCAATCAATTTCCCTTTTCCCCGAAGCAATCGACGGGGCAGAGGATCTTTGCATAAAAACGCAAATATTCACTCAAAAAGTGTATATTATTCACGCCCGCAATGCCAACGGGATTCAGGAATCCGCATGGGGAAGCCGATCCTGCCCGACCTCGAAGCCCTCGTCGGCGTGGTGGATCAGGTAGTCGGTCAGCTCTTCTTCCGTGATCTCGCCGTCGGTGCCCAGGTCGCCGATCATCTGGTGGGACATCTTCAGCGCCACCTCATCGGGCATATCGAACCCGCTGTCTGCGAAGTTATTCTTGACCGCGTTCAGGATCAGGGCATCCCGCTCCTCCTCGCTCATGCGGAGGGAATCGGTCAGCGCGCCGGCCACGTTGCCCATCATATCGCTGTACTCGCCGCTCATCAGCTTATCCACGCCCAGCATGTTGGAGACCAGACGAATGGAAAGAGCCCTCAGCTCGGCGGCCAGAACCCCCAGCCGCTCGTTCTCCTCCAGCCTGACCAGCATATCGGTCAGAAGTCTGCTCTCGCCCATGCGCTGAACCATGGCGGTGTAGTCGGCGTTCCCTTCCAGCAGACCGTTGATCTTCAGATCCCCCACCACGTCCAGAATGACGTGGATATCCTCCTCCAAGGTCTCGGCGTTCTCGGCGGAAAGCACCTCCAAGAGGCGGTTAACGGTGGGGTTCAGGGACGCATCCAGCACGGGACATTCGATCCCCGCGAAGGGCTTATTCTCCAACCATGTCCGGGACAGAGCGACCAGCGAATCGGTAGCCAGGAGACGAACCCAATCCGACTCGAACAGGCTGTCGGCGGCGGCGAACAAAAGCTCCTTGTCGGCGGGGGTGTAGTCAGCCTTACCGAAGGCCTCTCCCGCGTCAATAGCGTAGGCGGCCGTCACCAGAAGCCCCTTCAGCTCTCTCTCGGGGTTCATCTTCACGGTCTGCCCGTGGGTCTCGGAAACGTCCAGCTCGGCGGTGGTCAGAGCGGTGTAGATGGGCTTGCCCACCGTCATATAGACCGCCGACACCGCGGGATTGTTCTCAATACGGTCGGAGAGGTTCTCCAGATCGTTCTCCGTAAGGTCAAAGCGATCCAGAACGTTCTCCCGAATCAGGGTGGTGTCGGTCATGCCCGAGTCCACGAAGGTTCTCAGCATGTGCGCTCCAAAGACCAGATACCCGCACAGAGGAATGAGGGTCACGGCGGCCAGCACAATGCCGTTCAGCGCGCCCAGAGGCATGGAAAGGATGCGCATGGAGCGCTTTCTCAGAATGGGAATGCACCTCTCCACGACCCAGAGAACAAGGTAGGCCGCCCACCGCAGAAGCAGGAACAGGATCAGGTACAGGATGGGAGCGGCCAGCAGGGCGGCGATCACCCGCATTCCCTCAGCGCCCACGGGAACCTCGGTCAAAAAGCTCACCAGCTCCTCCCCAAGGTGGGGCACAAGATACCCGTAGACCGTATCGGCGGCCAGATCGGCAACCGCTCGCGTCACGGGGATGGCGATAACAGCCGCGACGAGGGTGACACCGAGGCGAACCGCGGCCATAATCCAGCTCCGTCTTGCGGCGCGGAGCATATCGATAAGCGCCAGCAGGAAAGCGTACGCCGCGATGACCGCGGTAATAATCAATGATAACGGAACGTTCATGAAAACAACCTCCAAATGCGCAGATACAGTTATTATAGCACATTTTCCCTTTGTTGTCAACGGCTTTTTCTATTTCCCGAAAACAAGAGAAAAATTCTTCAACTTTTTTTCAAAAAGCACTTGACAAATTCCCCGGGTTGTGCTATAATATCGTCGTTCCGCTGATGAACGAAAAACAACTGCTGGTGTGGCTCAATGGCAGAGCACCTGATTTGTAATCAGGCGGTTGATGGTTCGACTCCGTTCACCAGCTCCAATAGGGGGGATTTCCCGAGCGGCCAAAGGGGGCAGACTGTAAATCTGTTGTCACTGACTTCGGTGGTCCGAATCCACCATCCCCCACCAAGCAAAAACCACTGCATTTGCAGTGGTTTTTTGCTTGGTGGA
>JAZNUO010000077.1:0-2684 GCA_045592305.1 Eubacteriales bacterium
GGGGCGACCTCCGCGGGCGCAGTCTCGGCAGAAGGCGGACCGTCGGGGATGCCGTTCCCTACAGGCACGGGAGCCTCAACGAAGGCAGCCTCCATCGACGCAGGCGAAATGGGCGCGCCGCTCACGGCATACGCCTCGGAGGTGGGCGGAGCGTCACCGAACAGAGCCTTGGCCTCGGCCTCCAGAACCTCCATGGGGATGTCATCGGCGGGGGGCGGCACAGGGGCGGCAGGCGCAGGCACAGGACGCGGACCGTCGGGGACGCCGGTCCCTACAGAGGAGGGGGTGCTTCCCTGTCCTTTTTTATGGCGGTTTACGTAGTAGTTGATGTAATCCTCGGCGGTGATACGCTCCTGCGGGGGGTGCGCCGTGGCTTTCGGGTTGAGATCAATGCCCTCGGCGGTTTTCCCCGTGGGGTTCATATCCATGGCTACCTGCCGCTTGCCCAGAGACTCGGGGCGGCTGGTCTCGATGGGGGTGGTCATATCCGACACCCGACCGCCTCCGGGGGCGATGGGCTTTTTTTCGGGGGCGGCGAACTCGGGACGGGTGATATTCTGCTCCAGAGCCTGACGGACGGCGTAGTAGACCGCCTCGAAAACCGGCTTTTCGTTGGAAAACTTCACCTCCAGCTTGGCGGGGTGGACGTTGACGTCCACGCGGGCGGGGTTGAGGTGAATATTCATGACACAGCAAGGATATTTTTCGGGGGGGATGTAGGAGGTGAAGGCCTGCTCCAGAGCGGCTTGGGCGGTGCGACTGCGGACGAAACGGTCATTGATGAAGAAATTCTGACCGTTGCGGTTGGCCTTGACATTGTCCGACCGACCGATGAAGCCGGTGATGCGGATGCCCTCGTGCTCACTGTCCAGAGGCAGGAGGCGGGAGGCGAAGTCCTTGCCAAAGACCGCCCAGATGGCGCTCTTGAGCTGACCGTCCCCCGCGGTTTCCAGCTTGGTCACGCCGTCGGTGATGAGGCGGACGGCAATTTCGGGGTGGGAGAGAGCCACCCGCTCCACGTTGGCGGAGACCGCCATGGACTCGGTGGCATCGCGCTTTAAGAACTTGCGGCGGGCGGGGACGTTGGAGAAAAGGTTTTCCACGATGACGGTGGTGCCGTCGCGGCAGCCCCGCTCGGTAATGCCCACCATCTGACCGCCCTTGATCTCCAGCATAGCCCCCATCTCGTCCCCGCGGCGCTTGGATAGGATGCGCATATCCGACACCGAGGAGATGGCGGCCAGAGCCTCCCCGCGAAAGCCCAGGGTCAGGATGCCGTCCAGGTCCTCGGCGTTTTTGATCTTACTGGTGGCGTGGCGGCGGATAGCCATGGGCAGGTCCTCGGCGGACATACCGCAACCGTCGTCTGTGACCCGCATGAAGGTAACACCGCCGTTCTGGATTTCCACGGTGATGTGCTTGGCTCCCGCGTCGATGGAGTTCTCCATCATCTCCTTGATGGCGGAAGCGGGGCGGTCCACCACCTCACCCGCGGCGATGAGGTTGGCGACCTCGAAGGATAGGACTTGGATGGTTCCCATGGCGTTTTCCTTTCTTGAATAATGAGAAAAATGAGGGGCGGGCTTCGTCGGACATGGCGGGCTCCTTTCCGGAAAGTTTACATCTGGGTTTAGGGGTTGGTTGTCTGAAGGAAGAGGCGGTGACACGATCCACCCTCATCCGTCGCCGCCGCAGGAGCTGGCGACACCTTCCCCCGCGGGGAAGGCAAGCACATAGTATGTATTAACTTTGCATATATCCAAAAACATACAGATACGTAAAGGTTTTTATAGAAACAAGAAACATAGTACCGAAGCCTTCCCCGCGGGGGAAGGTGCCGACCAGCGAATGCGGCGGGAGGCGGATGAGGGTTACGCCTCAACCGCTTCTTCTGTCAGACAACAGGCCTATGAACTGCAACTTATCTGTACCTCTTCTTCCACTCAAACATCAGCGACATACACTCAAAGGGCGACAGGGTATTGAGATCGACTTGGCGCAATTCCTCGATAAGCTGCTGATCCAGCATATCGTCCATGGTGATCGCGCCATCGTCTACTACAGGCTTCTTGGTGCCCGTGCCCGAGGCATCCACCGCGTCGCGGACGGCCTTGGAGGACTCCTCCACGTGAGCCAACACCTCGCGGGCGCGCTTGATGACCTCGTTCGGGAGTCCCGCCAGCTTGGCGACCTCGATACCGTAGCTGTCATCGGTGGAGCCGCGGACGATCTTGCGCAGGAAGGTGATGGAATCTCCCCGCTTCTTGGCGGCGATGTGGTAGTTGACGATGCCCTCGTAGGACTCCTCCATGCTGGTCAGCTCGTGGTAGTGGGTGGCGAAGAGGGTTTTCGCGCCGATCTTGCGCCCCGCGGTGTACTCCATGATAGCGCGGGCGATGGACATACCGTCAAAGGTGGAGGTGCCGCGACCCACCTCATCGTAGATGATGAGGCTCTTCTTGGTGGCGTTGCGCAGGATGTAGGCCACCTCGTTCATCTCCAGCATGAAGGTGGACTGACCGCTTGCCAGATCGTCCGACGCGCCCACGCGGGTGAACATCTTATCCACCACACCGATGGAGGCCTCCACCGCGGGAACGAAGGAGCCGATCTGCGCCAGCAGGACGATGAGGGCGACCTGACGCATATAGGTGGATTTACCCGCCATATTGGGACCCGTGATG
>JAZNUO010000078.1:0-2594 GCA_045592305.1 Eubacteriales bacterium
AGTCGATATACGCCTTGCGGCGTTCGATATGTGCTTCGCTTCACTACGCACTCGATATTCCGATTCGGTCTTGCCCGAATCGGATCGATATGCGCCCCTTTGGGGCGCGTGACGGGCTCTGCCCGATAAACCCCAATTTTAAACATCGACTGAATAGTTACACCCAAATTTGAAATGCAGCGAAGAACAGGCGCTTTTCACGGTGCCTGTTCTTTTTATGACCCCTTGACGAACCGCCGCGCCGCCTCCGCAACCGACCTTGGGTCCTCGCAGATCACCAGGAAAACGTAGTTTCCCTCCAAGATCACCTGCCCTCCCGCCGCAACGCCTTCCCACTCACTTCCCGCATACCCCCGCGAAAGGGTATCCAGCCGCCCGCGGCAGAGCCCCGCCACCGTCCCCGCCGCGCTCTCGTTCGCGAGGCGAAAGACCGCCAGCTCGCAGGGGTAGGGGGACAGGGACAAAAACAAGGCGGCATCGGTGATGGGAGGGCTTGGGGTTGAGTCCTCACCCAAAAGCCCCCTCGCAGCCTCGCCGAAGAGAGCGGAGAAAAAGGTCTCGGTCAGGCGGTCGGGGGAATCGGCGGGAGCGGCGGTGAGGCGAAGGACACCGTCGGGAAGGGGCTGGACGGTGTTTTCCATGGTAGAGAGCATGACCGACAGCACCTCGGCGGCAGGGGGCGGTGGGGTCTCCCCCCCGCAGGCGGGGAAGAGCAAAAGGGCGGCAGACAGGAGCAAGGCAAGCAGGCAACGGGGGCGCATGGGGACTCCTTTCGGGAAATGCACAATTCAAAATGCAAAATCAGGCGCGAGGAGAGTAGCGAAGGCGGCGCACAGGCAGCGCATAGGCGCTGTCACCGCATTTTATGCGCGCGGGGTAGGAAATATCGCAAAAGCCCTTGCGAAATCCCTGCCGATGTGGTACAATAAAAGAGTAAGAATACCCCAAGATACCGTTTCTGTCCCTTGATTTTGCATTTTGCATTTTGAATTTTGCATTCATACATAGGAGTTTGCCATGAAAAACCCCCTGATGCCCGACTATATGTTCCGTACCTTCGACGAGATCACCCCCGAATTTCTCGCGTTTCTGGGGGTCAAGGCCATCCTCGCGGACATTGACAATACCTTAGCCCCCTACGAGCAGCCCGAGCCCGACCAGCGCATCAAGGACTGGATCAATTCCCTCGCCGAGGCGGGCATCGGCATCGCCTTCGTCTCCAACAACAACCTCGAGCGGGTTGAGCTGTTCAACCGCACCTTGGGTGTCCCCGCCTACGCCAAGAGCGGCAAGCCCTTCAAGAAGAATCTCGTGAGGGCCATGAACGATCTGGGCGGGACGCTTGAGACCACCGTCATGCTGGGGGATCAGCTCCTCACCGACGCCCTGGCGGGGCATAATCTGGGGGTCAAGTGCCTCATCGTGCCCCCCATTCGGGATAAGAAGAACGCGTTCTTCAAGTTCAAGCGGTGGCTGGAGAAGCCTGTTGTTAAGAAGTTCAAGAGGAGGAACGGGATCGGGTGGTGAGACGTCCCCCCCCCATAAAAAAACAGGTGTTTCCCTGACGGAAGCACCTGTTTTCGTATGTATGGGGTCACAGTACCTTTTGCAGGATATACCGCCGCTCGTACTCGTACTCCGCCGCGTCGGCCTTGTAATCATCCTCGTTGGGGTAGCCCCGCTTGACCGTGACCTCACGGATCACGGTAAAGCCCATGCGCTCGTAGAGGGCGAGCTCCTCCTCGCACAGCTCGGGGAGGCGATCCTCCATGGTGTAGGTCTCGGCGTGGGTGTAGCCCTGTTTTTTGGCACCGGTCAGCACAAAATCCAAAAGCTTTTCCTCCAGCCCGCAGTCCCGGAAATTATGGGAGATCAGCAGCTCGGCGATGGCAAGGATTCTGGAGCCTTCGGGGGCGGTGGGGATGGCTCGCTCCTCCTCGGGAATGGGGAGACGCTTGTATGTACTCTTCTCCTTGCAGTTGCAGAAGGCCAGCTTCAAGTCCCCATAGCCCATGAAAAAGCCCTGCAGGGTCCCTTCCTGTACCAACCGTTCGGCCAGCTCGCCGTTGCGTACCCGCCACTCCAACGAGCGGTACAGAGGCGCAGTCTGGCGGAGGGTGGCGTTTATTTCGTCAATCTCTTCCTTGGTCGTATCCCACGCGGTGCTGAAATTGTAAAAGTAAGGACTGCCGATCTGCTTTTCACAGAATCCCACGTAACCGCCGGGATTATGATCCAATACGCCGCAACGGAGCACCTCGTCCACGATGCGCCGCCTGAGCCCCTCCGCGGCGGGGTGGCTCAGCAGATCGGGATGGAGCTTCAAGAACAGATAGGTCTCATTCTCCTCCTTGGATCGCACGGCATGGTCGAAGCGCAAGCGGTCAAAGAGAGGGCTTTGGAAGGGGATCTCCTCCTGTGGCAGAGCATCTACGGTACGGGCGTACTCGTAGGCCTTGGTGAGGTGGTGGGTAAATCCCGCCTCGTCCCCCACGTCGCGGCACAGAAGGGCTTCTTTGACCGACAGCTCACGCAACCCGAGATCGTGAAGGTTCTGTTCGTCTCCCAAGAGGGAATCCAGCATGGTATGCGCC
>JAZNUO010000079.1:0-8099 GCA_045592305.1 Eubacteriales bacterium
TACCAGATCGTGGATGCCGATAGCCCCCTGCTCCTCGAACTCCGCCACCAGCGTTTTGATGCGCTCCACCGTCTCGTCGGCGGGACGCTCACCTAAAATGGAGTTTTTGGTATCGTTCAGAATCTTGATGCCCGCCCAGAGAATGAGCAGAGCCACCAGAATACCCATGTAAGCGTCGGGGTCGAAGCCCGTGAGCTTGTAGATGAGGGTCGCCACCAGCACCGCGAAGGTCGCCCCCGCGTCGGAGAGGGAATCGGCGGCGGTGGCGCGCATGACCTGGGAGTCGATCCTCCCCGCGATCTTGCGGTTGAACACGCAGAGCCAGAGCTTGACCAGCACCGACACCCCCAGCACGATCACCGACACCCAACTGAACACCGTCTCGGTGGGGCGGAGCATCTTGTCCACCGAACCCGAGAGCAGCTCCCAGCCGATGAGGAGGATGAGGAAGGAGACGATCATGGAGGACACGTACTCGATGCGGGCGTGACCGAAGGGGTGGTCGCGGTCGGCGGGCTTGGCGGCTACCTTGAAGGTGATGAGGGAGATGATCTGGCTCCCCGCGTCGGAGAGATTGTTCACCGCGTCGGCCTGCACCGAGATGGCGCCGAAGAGCAGTCCCACGGTGAATTTTCCCGCGGCCAGCAAAAGGTTTAAGATGATGCCCACCGTGGAGGCGAGGGTGCCGTAGGCGCGGCGGACGGCGGGGGAGGATACGTCACGGGGGGATTTGATGAAGAGCTTGATGAGGAGGGAAGTCATGATAGAACCTTTCGTATACATACGGGGAGCCAAGAAAAGATGTTGCGCTCCCGATGTTTCCTATTATATACGAAACGCATAGAATTGTCAAGAGCAGGAAAAACGGCTATGGATTATTTGTAATATTTTCGGTACAGAGTCTTGATTTCTTTGGCAAATCGCAGATCGGGGTTTTCTCGGGAGGTTTGAAGACCCAGCAATTCGTGCACATCCAGATTCAGTATCTCTATAATGCGTTTGAGCTGCAACAAATTTGGTTCTTGCAGATCTCGTTCAATTTTGGAATAATTGGATTGGTTCATGGGAATGCGTTCGGCCATATCCTGCTGTGTCAAGTCCATATCCTCGCGGGCATTGCGGATGGTTAGTCCGATTTTCATAGGCAACCTCCTTCTTTCTTTTTGGTTGAAGTAATTATAGCAAAATTAACTGAAACGCTTGACAAATAGTTTAATATATGCTATAATCTCCATAAGTTAGTTATTTAATAACTAAAAAACTGCATTGGAGGTTGAAAATGCTATGAGGAAAAGAAGACTTGGTATGCGCCTGACAGCGATGCTTCTGTGTTTGCTTTGCGTGTGTACCTGCGTGCTTTCGAGTTGTGAGGGACCGCAGGGAATCCAGGGCGAGCAAGGTATCCAGGGTGTCCCCGGCGAAAAAGGCGATAAGGGAGACAAGGGAGACCAGGGCGAGCAGGGAATCCAGGGCGAAAAAGGCATGGGTATCGCGCACATTCGTAAGACGAATACGAATGGTCTTATGGATACCTATACCATCACCTACGAGGACGGAAGCAAGACTACCTTTACCGTTGTGAACGGTGAGCAAGGCCCCCAGGGCATTCAGGGTGAGGTTGGTAAGACGGGTAAGAACGCATACGAGCTCTACTGTGAGGAATATGGCTTTGACGGAACCTTGACCGAGTGGCTTGAGGTCATCAATTCCGAGATATTCAACAATTACTCGGTGATCTTCAATCTCAATGGCGGTACAGCTCCCGCGGACTTCGTGCGCATTGCCACAGTGCGTTCCGGTCATTCGGTGGCATTGACCACCCCTACCCGCGAGGGCTACGTATTCCTGGGTTGGTACATCGGCGAGGGCGTGAACGAGGCGAAGTTTGACGCTGACGACCGCATCTGCTATGACACGGTGCTGAACGCCAAGTGGGCGGTTCAGATGCTGGAGGTGACATTCTTGAGCAACGAAGGCCGCACCCTGAAGGTAGAGTCCGTGGAGTACGGTCAGGCGGCCACCGCCCCTGTAGCCACCGACGTCGTGGATCATGAGTTCGTGCGGTGGGATACCGCCTTCGACCGCGTGACCGAGAATCTGACGGTTCGCCCGATCTACGCGCCGCTGACGTATACGGTTGCCTACCGCACCTCCGACGGCGAGAGCCTGGGGAGCGCACGGGTGTACATGAGCAAGACCCCCGGCAGACCCGCTGATCCCGAGCGCGCCGGCTACTACTTCATCGGCTGGTATACCGACGAGGCTTGCACGATTCCCTATCACTTCGATTATTCCTTCGGCGCGGACACGACGGTCTATGCGTGGCTGAATGAGAGCAAGCCTATCTACAATGCCGATGACCTGACGGCCATTGCAGATGATCCCAACGGACATTACTATCTGGCGGCTGACATCGACCTGAACGGTGCCTCGTGGACGGCTATCCCCGAGTTTGGCGGCGAGCTGGACGGACAGGGTCATACCGTCAGCAACTTTACTCTGGGCACCACCGAGGGAGGGAACTACGGCTTCTTCGGCGTAAACCGCGGTACGGTGCGGAATCTGGTGCTGTCCGACATCATGGCGAATTACAATTTCTCCAATGCCAATCATAGCCTGGGTATTCTGGTTGGCTCCAATGAGGCCACGGGCGTGATCGAGGGGTGTAGGGTTGAGTACAGTAATATGTCTGTGAAGATTTACTGCTCTTCTTCGAACTATGACCAAAACTATAGTGGAGGATTAGTCGGTAGGAATTCGGGCATTATCTCCGATTGTTATGTGGATGTCAGTTGTTCTGCTTTTTACGAGCTCTATGCCCCGTCTTACAGCAAGAGACAATGTTATATGTATTTGGGCGGTGCTGTAGGCTATGCGGATATGGAGAGCTCCCTGATCGGGATAACAGCAAAAAACGATGTGTATCTTTCTTCAAGTGTAAGTGCTTATAGTTCACATGACGCTTATCTGTATGTTTGCGCAGGAGGCATGATTGGCTGTGCCACGGATAACGCAGAGACCATGCGTTGTGTGGCAAAGACAAACGTGTCCTATAATGCAACAGTCGAGGAGTACGAGGAACTTTCATATCGGATAGGCGGATTCGTCGGCTATGCTGACAAGAACGCGAGTATCATGGAATCCTTTGCCGAGGGTTGTATTACAGAGGGGGCTATAAGTGCTAAGAGAGCATCTTTCTCAGATTCAATCGGAGGATTCGTTGGCACTAATCAAATAAGTATCCGTGACTGCTATGCCAATGTAGACATCATAAAAACCATAGCATCCTCCGCAAACAACATCGGCGGCTTCGTAGGCTACAACGCCGGCTCCGTTCTTACCAGTTACTCCGCCGGAGCCGTGAACGCCCCTAAGGGACCCATCGGCGGCTTTGTCGGACTCGAAGCCGAAGGCGGCCTCGTGAATAAATGCTTCACCACCTCCAATGTCACCGCCACCGACACGGCAAACGTCAACCGCTTCACCGGTCAGACCTCGGGAGGCTCGGTGCTGGGCAGCTACTATGCCACCGATGCATCCTTTACCGTGAATGGCGAGGCGCAAACCGCCCCGGACGCTACCGCCACAGGCGCGGCTACCGGTCAGCTATGCAGCTCTGCTCTGCTGACGGACGCTCTGCGCTGGAACACCAACGTCTGGAACGTCACGGGTACGGGCTTGCCCACTCTTCTTTGGAAATAAAATATAAATCCTATAAACAAAACCCGACCGTACGGTCGGGTTTTGCGTTTATTCCCCCCAATATTTCCGATCCAGACTCCGAAGCTGCACCGCCTCGGCGATATGCTCCGCCTGGATCACGCGGCACTTCGCCAGATCAGCAATGGTGCGGGCGACCCGCAGAATGCGGTCGTGTCCTCGCGCCGACAGCCCCAGATTCTCAAAGGCCGCGCGGAGAAGGTCGCTTGCCTCCTCGGTCATGACGCAGTAGCGGCGGATGGCGGCGGGATCGAGCTGGGCGTTGCAGTGGAGGGGCTTTTCGGCGGGAGAGTGCTCGTAGCCGTGGGCCTCGTCCTCGGCCTTCATGCGCTCCTTGGCGAATTGGCGGGCCTCGCAGACACGCTTGCGCACGTCGGCGGAGCGCTCTACGGTGGCGGGGTCCTCGCGGGCGGAGAGCTCGTCATAGGTGACGGAGGGCAGCTCGATCTGGATGTCGATGCGGTCCAGCATGGGGCCGCTGATGCGGGACATATAGCGCCGCACGTCCTCGGGCTTGCAGGTGCATTTGCGGGTGGGATCCCCGAAATACCCACAGCGGCAGGGGTTCATGGCCGCCACCATCATGAAGGAGCAGGGGAAGGTCACACGTCCGTTGGCACGGGTGATGGTGACTTTACCGTCCTCAATGGGCTGGCGCAGACCGTCTGTGACCTGCTTGGGAAACTCGGGGAGCTCGTCGAGGAAGAGCACGCCGTTGTGAGCCAGTGAGACCTCACCCGGCAGAGGATTCGCCCCGCCGCCCACCAGACTCACGGGGGACATGGTGTGGTGAGGGGAGCGGAAGGGACGGCGGCGCAAGAGGGAAACCCCCTCGGGCAGCGTTCCCGATACCGAATGAACCTTGGTAGCCTCAATGGCCTCGTCGAAGGTCAGGGGAGGCAGAATGGTGGGGAGGCGTTTGGCCAGCATGGACTTACCCGTGCCGGGAGGTCCGATGAGCAGGATGTTATGCCCGCCCGCCGCCGCGATCTCCATGGCGCGCTTGGCCAGCTTTTGCCCCTTCACGTCGGAGAAATCCACCTCGTACACGTCGTTTGCCGCGGTGGAGGGGGATACACGGCTGATGGGGGTCAGGACGCGGCGACCGTTGAGATGGTCGATGAGGGAGCGCATATTGGACACGCCGTAGACCGAAATACCCTCCACGGCGGCGGCCTCGGCGGCGTTCTCAATGGAGGTATAGAACTCGGTCATCCCCGCGTCACGGGCGGCGACACACATGGACAGAACCCCTCGGACGGGACGGAACTCACCCGACAGGGACAGCTCGCCCACGAAGCATTTGTCGATCAGGCGGACGGTGGAGCGGATGATACCCACTGCCGAGAGAATGCCCGTGAGGATGGCGGCATCAAAGCCCGAGCCCTCCTTGCGGCGGTCGGCGGGGGCTAAGTTGATGAGCAGGGAGCACTCGGGGAAGGGATACCCCGTGTTCTCGCAGGCGGTGCGAACCCGCTCCTTGGCCTCCTTGACGGCGGCATCGGGCAGTCCTACCACCTCGAAGTAATCCAAACGGTTCTGAGCATCCACTTCCACCGTTACGGGAAAGCCGTCGATGCCGAACAGCCCCGCGCTGTATACCTTGGCGAGCATAATGCGATCCTCCTTGAAAGGGTGTGGGACAGTACCCCGAAATCTTCTCTTATTGTATCATACTTCTCGCAAAAAAGCAATAGCCGAAAGGGAAAAACGAGTATTTTCGGATCAATGGCGGGGGAGAGCCGAAAAAGTGAAAAGCCCCGAAAAATATCTCACAAGAAACGGCTTTCAAAACAGGGCAGTTTTCACAAAAATCCCTTCCGTGGTAAAATATTTACAAACTCAATCGGGAAATCCCTTGACAACTTGACCCGAATGCGGTATAATAGGTACGTTGATTACTGTAATCTGTGGAGGTATCCATTCATGAAAAAGTATCTGGCTATGGCTCTGGCCGCTCTGCTGCTTGTTGGCTCGCTGGCTTCTTGCGTTCAGGCCAATCCCGACGCCATCGACGATTACACCCCCGAGGTGGACTATCTCGTCACCGAGCAGGGCACCTTCTACTTTGAGGAGGCCGAGGGCGAGACCGCTATTCTGGTGGACTACAACGGTAAGGCGACCAAGGATGACCACGTTGTCATTCCCGCGACCTTCCATGACCGTACCGTCACCGTCATCGGTGAGAAGGCCTTCTACAGTCTGGCATCCGTGGTCGAGGTCACGATTCCCGACACCGTTGTCAAGATCGACAAGTACGCCTTCGCCCGCTGCACCGAGCTGACCGCCATCAACTTGCCCGCAGGTCTTTTGGAGATCGAAGACTATGCCTTCACCGAGTGCGATAAGCTGGCCTCCGTCAATCTGGGCAGCTCCCTGATCTCCATCGGCGAGAAGGCCTTCTGGGGCTGCGTCGCCCTGACCGACATTCCCCTGCCCGCCACTCTCCGGACCATTGGTGCCGCCGCCTTCTGGGGTTGCACCGCTCTGACCGCCGTGGAGTTCCCCGCTTCCGTCGCCGAGATCGGCACGCTGGCATACTACAACTGCACCGGTATCGAGTCCATTAAGTTCGCTAAGGACGACATCACCATTGGCGACTACGCCTTCGTCACCGACGGCTCCACCCTGAAGGACAAGATTGACGTGTCCAACCTGGCCGAGGGCTCCAAGGTTCTGGAGTATGTGAACAACATCGCCGAGCCCGCCGAGGAGACCGAGGCTCCCGAGACCGAGGCTCCCGAGGCGTAAGCCCACCCCAACACCGAACAACCACCCCCGACGCGGACGACCGTGTCGGGGGCTTTTGTCGGGAAAGGGGAGACAGGGAAACCCGCCCATGCCCGCGGGGGAAGGGGTCTCAAATTTCGTCAACTTTTTCAGGGGATATTTCCCCATACCCCTTGATTCTTTTCATGATTTGTGCTATACTATACTCTGTATGATTATGTAATATGGAAGAGTGTGGCTTCTCTCCTTTCAGCGGAAAGCCGCCCTTCCATTCCCCTCGTTTACCTGCCGCCGGGTGGCGGTGTAAGGGCGTGAGACCGTCCGCTCCCAAAGGAGAAACGGGTAGCGCCCGTATAGAGAATTGAACATACGAAAGGAAAGCTTGACCAATGGAAACCGTGAAACTTCCCTCGGGTGTCAGTATCCCGAAAATGTCCCCCGAGGAGGCCGACCGCCGCTCCTATCTGACCAAAGAGATGCTGGATATGATGCATCTCTCCCCCGTGGGAAATCCTGCCGCCTGCTCGGGCGAGGGGGATGACCTGATCTTCTACTATGACCCCGCCCGCGTCACCGAGGCAGCCCCCGAGCTGTGGTACCGTCCCATGATGGACGTGCACGAGCCTGTGGACGTGATCGAGCTGGAGAGCGGTGCCGAGGTGGAAAAGCTCTCCACCAAGCGCGCCGCCGCCATGGGCTTTTACACCCGCGAGCGGCTGGATCAGATGAACTACGACGTGGTGGAGGAGCCCGTGGCCTACAACCTCCGCTCCGACGGCACCATGATCTATTTCTACGACAAGAGAACCGCCGTCCGCAGACCCCTCAAGTGTACCGTCTGCGGGAAGGACGTTCGCTACAAGCGCAAGATGTGCCGCGCCTGCTTTGAAAAGGATCTGGCTATTCGCCGCGCCGAGGGCGATGCCCACCGCGAAAAGGAATACGGCATGGAGCGCGAGCGCGTCCTGTTCTTCGATCTGGAGCTGACGGGTGTGTACGATCATGACGAGATCATCTCGGTCTCCATCACCAACGCGAACGGCGAGGTGCTCATGGATACGCTGGTCAAGCCCCTGCGCAAGAAGAAGTGGAACCGCACCGAAAAGATCCACGGCATCACCCCCGCCATGGTGCAGGACGCGCCTCTGCTGGATGAGATCATCCCCACCCTGAAGGAGATGTTCGCGAACGCCGATAACCTCATCGCCTTCGGTGTCTCCACCGACTACAGCCACATCAAGTACATCTACGATTCTCTCAGCGAGCAGGAGGCTCTCCGTAAGAAGACCCGCTGCTGCGCCTTGGAGTTCGTCCGCTTCCAGAGCGAGCACTACCCCGACGATAGCCACGCCTCTCTGGTGGATGCCATGCGTACCCTGAATATCGGTTGGGACGGTATCCCCCACTCCTCCATCGCCGATACCATCGCCTGCATGAAGGTCTGGGAGGCTCTGTTCCCGAACTACTACACCACCCCCATGCCCGAGCTCCCCGATTACAGCGCCATGACCCCCGCCGCCGCCCCCGCCTTCAACGAGGCTACGGGGGAGTTCGTGCATCCCGCCCGTGAGGAAAAGGAGGAAAGCTATGTCTGATCTGTTCGGCCTGGAAAAGCCCCATAAGATATCGGATGGGGACGAGGTCTCCCA
>JAZNUO010000080.1:0-3651 GCA_045592305.1 Eubacteriales bacterium
GCATATCGGGGAGGGGAGGCTCGTCCATCACGGAGAGCTCCTCTGTGGCGGGAGTATTGGCTACGGGGGCGGCCTCCGCGGGGGCGGAAGCGGCTGCGGGCGCGGCGGGCGCGGCCGGCACGACGGGCATTACGGTGGGAATCCCCGCCACGAGCTGCTCCTCGATGCGGGAGAGGCGGGTGAGAATCGACTCCGCCGAGGTTTCCAGCGCGGGGTCACAGAGGCGAACCAGCGTGATCTCGCAGACGGTACGCTTGACGGCGTAGGACTTCTGCATGGCAAAGAGGGCATCCTCCAGAAGCCCGATATGGAACAGTAGGTTCTCCTTGGTGAACCTCGCCGCGATGGCGATAAGGGCCTCCCGCTCGCTGTCGGTGAGGTCGAGGTATTTGGAGGGGTCTTTGACGGTCTTTGTGACCAGCATATCGCGGTAGTAGCTAATGAGCTCCTGCCAGAAAACGGCGGGGTCGCGGGAGGCCGAGACCATATCGTCGATGATCTCAAAGAGCAGGTCGAAGTTCTTATCCGCAATAGCATTAACCACGCGGCAGGTGCCCTCTCTGCCCGTGGTACCGATGGTACGGGCGACCAGCTCGGGGGTGATAGGCAGGCGCGCTCCCGCGCAGAGCTCCAGAAGGCTGACCGCGTCACGCATACCGCCCTGGGCCTGCCGCGCAATGAGGCGAGCGGCCTCGTCGGAGAGCTCGATGCCCTCCTCGCGGGCGATGCGGTGGAGGCGGGCGCAGAGGTCGGCGGTGGCGATACGGCGGAAGTCGAAGCGTTGACAACGGGATATGATGGTGGCGGGGAGCTTTTGCAGCTCGGTAGTGGCCAGAATGAAGACCACGTGCTCGGGGGGCTCCTCCAGCGTTTTCAGCAAAGCGTTGAAGGCCGAGGCCGAGAGCATATGCACCTCGTCGATGATGTAGACCCGGTATTTCAGCTCCGAGGGGGTATAGATGACCTCGTCGCGGATGTCGCGGATGTCATCCACGCCGTTGTTGGCGGCGGCATCCATCTCCAGCACGTCGGTGGCGGAGCCCGCGTCGATGGAGCGGCAGGCGGCGCACTCACCGCAGGGTCCCGCCTCGGTGGGATTCAGGCAGTTGACTGCCTTAGCGAGGATCTTGGCGCAGGAGGTCTTACCCGTACCGCGGGAGCCGCAGAACAGGTAGGCGTGGGAGAACTTCCCCGTGGCGCATTGGTATTTCAGTATGGACGTGATATGCTCCTGACCGCTGACCTCGTCAAAGTTCGGCGGCCGCCACTTGCGGTATAATGCCTGATGCACGGTGGTTCCTCCTTTGTCGGATAATGATTGGGGACGAAGGAAGATACAAGTTACAAGATACGAGATACAAGATACCGCTTTTACGATCGTATCTTGTATCCTGTATCTCTGTATCTCTGTATCTCAAGTCCTACGTTTTCCCGTTATGTACGAAAAAAGCAGCCCTCTGCTGTGAAAGAAGACCATACACCCCACCCTCGGGTTTCACGCCCCCGCGATCTTTCAGTTCCTTGCTCAGAACAGGCAACCTCGCGGCACATACGGTTTACCGCTTAATGCTGCTTGATCCCTCACCTGACATGGTTCACGGCTCCGCATTGCGCGAGACCCGTTCGTCAACACAAGAAAAAGAACTCAATTCGGAGAAGATCGGCTCTCAGGAGGGGGATCCACCCCTGCTGTAGCGGGTTGCAGGTACAGGGCTCCGCTATCTCCCCGGCTGGTATGGCCTACTTTCACAGCAGAAGTGCTGCTGACAGAGTCGGCATAGGCTTGCCGACTCGAATAGTATACCACACTTTCGGGAATTTTGCAAGGGGGTTTTGAAAGATTCAAGGAAATTTCACATTTGGGGGGAATTGGAAGGATGAGACCCAAGGTGAACTTGGGGCAGGGGGGAAAGAACCATCTCTCATATTCCTTTTAACATCCATTATTGTTTTTGAGCATATCGCAAAAGCCTTTTCCATTATAGGCGACAAGCGTACCAATTTTTGTCCCATTGCCAATTTCGGTTGTAGTTCCATCAACCACACTGGTGATATTATTCGGAGTGGGATTGAACAAAAGCACATAGGTGTCATTAGAGCTTATCGGAAGTTTTCTCTCCCCTACCGGGAGACGATGGAACGTAGCAAAATTGATCTGTTCGGAAACTTTGGTTGCCATCGGTAACGCCGTAAAAGTCTTTAAATAACTGATATAATTATACTCATCAACAAAATGAAACACCTTCTTTGATGAAAGAGATGCAAGAAATCTCACATGGTAAACTTGATCACCGGTATGAATGGATAGATCTACCTTGGAGGACTTAAAAAATATGGACAAAAACAACCATCGATGCTTTTGGATTTGATAATTCTGGCTTCCACATATTTTTTTCAACTTATGCACAAGCAAAGCTCTCATAATGACTGCACGTATACATTGCACAAGAAATACTGCCAAAATCAAGAGCGCAGATACATCCAAAAGCATAACCAAAAAGGTGAACATATAAAATCTCCTTACTCACTGATAAAGTGTTCAGCCCGCCATTTCTTTTGCGCGACAAAAACGCCCAAAAAAGCGGAACTTATTGTTAAAATAGTGGAGATAAGTAATCCTAACACCAAGCCGAACGCACGGCACATATGAAAAGGTAACGGGAATAACTTGCTAATCAGTACATCCCCCAATGAAACGGTCAACACCGAGAACAGCAAAACAGTAACTACAAGTACGATTCCGTCTTGAATGCCATATTCAGTCAGATGGTAACGGATTCCGTCACCATAGGAAATGAGGCCACCCGAATATTTTATAAACTCCTTTCTGCGTTTTTTAGACATTCGGTAAGCCAGCACCGTACTCGGGAAAATGGCCAATGCCGAACCAATGGTATAATAAATTTCATAAGCAATCAGCAAATTTTCATCGTCCAATCCCTGGAGATATGTGGATAAACCGGGAATCAAAGGATACAATTTAGGCGTGACCCAGTACCACAGCAAGAAAAAGAATACCGTGGTGAGAATCAAATTGAATAGGATTATTAAGAACATAGTGAAAATTGAATTTTTTATTTTTGTTTTCATAAGATTCTCCTATTAATAAACCATTTTCCTGGCATTTTCTCGCAACTATTCACTAACAAATCCAGTGCTCCCCCACTTTCTATAAGGTAACATCCGTCCCAAAATAGCGGCAACAAAACCAGCCAGTTATTCCCGTAAATAACCAAGCATTTTAGAATGGTTGGGCAAAACTTATACGCCGAAGTTTCTTTCCCCCCTCCCCTGGGACGGTGGGCATAAACCTCATGAAAACAGTTGCCCCATCCCCCACACTCCTTGGCTGACGGCTCCGCGGGGGAGACATACAAGTTACGAGATACCGTCCACAAGATAGACCGCAACCGATCCGCTCCCGTATCTTGTATCTTGTATCTCGTATCTTGTATCTTTTTCAGATCCTCTCCAGCATCCCCTTCAGGTTCTCAAAGCCTCGGGCGATGCCCTCGATGCAGTCCCCGGATCTCTCGAATTCGATGGAGCAGTAGCCGTCATAGCCGGCGCGCTTCAAAATCCGGAGGCACTTCTCCACGTTGCAATCGCCCTCACCCACGATGGCACCCTTGAAGTAGTTACAGCCGCGGG
>JAZNUO010000081.1:0-4206 GCA_045592305.1 Eubacteriales bacterium
ATTTTTTATGTGGATGGCGGAGGCTCGTGGGCATCGGAGGTAATCTCATACGATTCTCCAATGAAAACATTGATTTGTCGGTAAAAAAAGTGCCATGTAATTTGCTCGCGCTCTCCCCCGGTCACGGCTACGCCGTGCCAGCCCCCTCCCAGAGGGGGCCTTTTACAAGCAGAAACCTCGCCTTTAGGCTCCCTTCGAAAGGGAGCTGTCGCGCAACGACCGAGGGAGCCCGCGTGCTGTTGATTTGATATTTTATTTAGAGATTCGTATCACTCCCGTCGGGGGCGGGGGCTACCTCCTCGGCGGGGGTGTCGGAGGCGGGCTCGGTGGCGGCGACCGTCTCGGGAATTCCGTCGGCAGTCTCAGGGGCGATCGCGCCCTCCGATTCCCCTTCGGATGCCTCGGGGGCGGTCTCCACGGGCTTCTGGGGCTTCGTCTCCCACTCGGGCAGTTGGGTCTCCAACCACTCGAAGTAGGCATCCAGACCGTTTGCCATGCCGATGGCGGCCTCCTGACGGAAGTAGTCGGTGGCCATGAGGGTATCGTCCGACTTATTGGAGAGGAAGCCCATCTCCACGATGGTGGTGGGAACCTGACTCCAGTTGGTACCGGTCATATCGTCCATTTCCCGCGGGTTCAGCCGTAGGATACCCGTTTCCTCGCAGAAGCTGTCCAGCACGAAGAGGGACAGGCTGCGGCTTCGCCCGTAGTGAATGGCGCAGGTGGGGTAGGGGTTGCTCGCTGACTGGCAGATGGTCATGGCCCCTCGCATGGTATCGTCGGTCCAGCTATTGGCGTGGATGCGGATATAGGCGGCGGCCTCGTACTTATTGGCGATCTCAGCGCGCTCCATGTTGCTGATTTGGACGTTGTTGGTCTCGCGGATCATCACCACGCTATAGCCCCGTCGGATGAGCTCGTCGCGAAGCAGAAGAGCAACCGCCAGATTCAGCTCGTACTCGGTCTGTCCCGTATAGACCCCCGAGGCTCCCCACGTGACCTCAGCCTTCATGATCTCGGAGTCGGGACCGTTGGGCTCCAGAGCCGAGCTTCCCTTGAGCTGGTGTCCCGCGTCGATGACGATGATACGGCCGCGGTTGGGGCTTCCCTCGCGACCGACGTAGTAGATGTCGGTTCCGAGGTGGGCTTCCCCCGTGTATTCCACCGCGCCCTCCAGAAGAACGTCGGTCTCCCCCTCCGGGACACCGTCACCGAGGATCATGTCGTTGGTATCGACGGTCAATCCTTCCTCCCTTGACCATAGCCAGTTCCACGCCTGACCGCAGGAGGCCATGGAGAGAGCCGTACCGATAAGTAACAGCAACACGAGGATGCTGTATCTGATGTGTTTGTTTCGCATAAGAATCCTTTTCTGTGTTGGTAAATCATAGACTTTTAAAAAGAGATCAACGCTCCTTGAAGGCGCGCCTCCGCCGGGTGGCAGTCTTGGGACGAGGCTTGAATTTGTGTTCAATTACATCACAGGAGCCACGCCCTCGGGAAAGAAAAAAACCTTCCATATCACTGATATTATACCATACCGTCCTCCCCTTGTCAAGTCAATTTCACAACATTTCATGACCCTTGGTCAGGGCTTATGGATAGAATGCACAAAGCGGTCATGACGCGCCAATGAAGCACCAAAAAAGGCGAAAAATTCAAAAAAATATTTTGAAAACCTCTTGACAAAATCCCCGCTCCGTGGTATAATATGCAGGCGTTGTGAATAGCAACCTTGCGGCGGAATAGCTCAGCTGGCTAGAGCAACCGGTTCATACCCGGTAGGTCACAGGTTCAAATCCGGTTTCCGCTACCATATCTACCGCTTCCCTGACGGGGAGCGGTATTCACTATATGGCCCGGTGGTCAAGCGGCTAAGACACCGCCCTTTCACGGCGGTAACACGGGTTCGATTCCCGTCCGGGTCACCAGAAAATCCCGATAGTCATTTATGGCTATCGGGATTTTCTGATTGCCCTGTTCGGTATGAGAAGCCTGCAAGCTGCAAGCAAGGTTCTCACTTTTACTCTCTCGGTGCAGCTTGCCCCGAGCGAAGCGAGGATTTCGATTCCCGTCAGGAGCGGCACGGCGTGCGAAGCACGCGCGGGTTCGGTTTCGCCGCTCGGAAATCTGATACGAATCAATCTTAAACCGAGTCTTCCCTCTCCGTCATGCCTTCGACGGTTGAGCGTGCTCAGCGAACACCATCCCCCAAAGGGGGGAGGCCCCTCCCCTACGGAAACGGATTAATTCAATAACCCCTTCTCCCAAAGCATCTCCCCCAGCACCTCGGCGGCGAGAGCCACCAGCTCGGGGCAGGGGCGTTTCTCGTAGTATTCGGCGGTGCGGGCCTCGGCCTCGCCGCCTTTTTCTCCCGAAAGCCCCGCGTTTCGCAGAAGCTCACGGCAGACGATGGAGCCGCCCCGACTGCGTTCGGTGAAGCGGCGGGCCAGCTCGCGGATATCGGCGTAGTGACGGCTCTTGCCTTCCCTGTCGGCGGGATCGTCGTAGCCGCAGACAAGACCCAAGACGGCGAAGGCACCCGTGACCCCGCCGCAAACCTCGCGGAGTCGCCCCATGCCGCCGCCGAAGGAGGAGCCGAGCTTGGCGAGGGTTTTCTCGTCCAGCCCCGTCAGGTCGGCGTAGGCGAGAAGGACGGATTGGGCGCAGCCATAGCCCTTGAGGAAGTTTTCACGGGCAAGGGTGGCGCGGATGGTGATGGTTTCGTTCATGGTATTACCTCGATTGGAAAGTGTTTGTTTCGTGAATAAGGCAATGCTTCCCTTGCATCCAAAAGCACTCCATTACTTTCATACTCGTACTCGGCATCGTCGATGACTTTTTCCAGTTCCGTATCAGCCTCATTACATATTTTTTTCTGAAAGTTCTTGAAAAGAGGGGGCACGGGGGAGAAGAACTTCTTCCAAGAAGTTCTTCTCCCCCGTAATCGAATCATATTATCTTCTCTTCTCGGCGATCTCCATCATGATTTCAGCGATGAACTGATCCACGGGCATGACACCACGCTCACCGTCCTTGCGGGAGCGGACGGCCACGGCGTTCTGCTCGATCTCCTTACCGCCGACCACCAGCATGTACGGAACCTTCTCCTGCTGGGCGGCGCGGATCTTGTAGCCCACGGTGTTGTTGGACTTGTCGATCTCCACCCGCATACCCATCTGGGTCATGCGGTCGGCGATCTTCTGGCAATACTCGATCTCGCTGTCACCCATGGGCAGGAACTTGACCTGAACGGGTGCCATCCAGGTGGGCAGCGCGCCGGCGTAGCGCTCGATGAGGTAGGCCAGAGTACGCTCGTAGCAGCCCAGGGAGGTGCGGTGGATGATGTAGGGCTTCTTGAGCTGACCGTCGGAGTCCACGTACTCCATGCCGAACTTCTCGGCCAGAAGCATGTCGATCTGGATGGTGACGATGGTATCCTCCTTGCCGAAAACGTTCTTGTACTGGATGTCCAGCTTGGGGCCGTAGAAGGCGGCCTCGTCGATACCGATGGTGTATTCCACGCCGAGATTATCCAGAATCTGACCCATGACGGTCTGGGCGTGCTCCCACTGCTCGGGGGTACCCTCATACTTGATGCCGGCTCTCGCGGGATCCCACTGGGAGAAGCGGAAGGTACAGTTCTCCAGCATACCCACGGTGTCAAGAACGTACTTGGCCAGCTCCAGGCATCCCTTGAACTCTTCTTCAAGCTGCTCGGGGCGCAGGACGAGATGCCCCTCGGAGATGGTGAACTGACGGACGCGGATCAAACCGTGCATCTCGCCGCTGTCCTCGTTGCGGAACAGGGTGGAGGTCTCGCCCAGTCTCATGGGGAGGTCACGGTAGGAGCGCTTGCGGTTGAGGAACACCTGATACTGGAAGGGGCAGGTCATGGGACGGAGGGCGAAGCACTCCTTGGTCTCGTCATAGGGATCGCCCAGAATGAACATACCGTCCAGATAGTGATCCCAGTGACCCGAGATCTTGTACAGCTCGCGCTTGGCCATGAGGGGAGTCTTGGTCAGCAGGTAGCCCCGCTTCTGCTCCTCGTCCTCGATCCAACGCTGGAGGGTCTGGATGACGCGGGAGCCCTTGGGCAGGATGATGGGCAGACCCTGACCGATGGATTCCACGGTGGTGAAGTATTCCAGCTCGCGACCCAGCTTGTTGTGGTCGCGCTTGCGGGCCTCCTCCACGGCGGTG
>JAZNUO010000082.1:0-2374 GCA_045592305.1 Eubacteriales bacterium
CTCTTTGACACCTACATCCGCATTGATTCCGCCATTGAGTGGTCACAGGAGAACAGTCTGCCGGTCATGGCCTACAAAAGGACCAGCCGCGCCGCTCAGGAATATCTGACACTAACCAAGGAGGTTATGGAATATGCCCATCGGTAAAGACAGCATCAAGACCCGCGTGGCCAAGGTGGTCGCTACGGAGAAAGCCGCGCAGCCCCCCAAGGCCGAGGCTCCCGTCGAGGTAAAGCCCGCCGCCAAGAAGCCCGCCGCCCCCAAGGCACCCAAGGCAGAGGGTAAGGCTCCCGCAAGGAAGCCCGCTACCAAGAAGCCCGCCGCTCCCAAGGCTGAGGCTCCCGCCGTGGAGACCGCCGTTCTGGCCAACGTCTCCCCCGAGACCGTGGCCGCCGTCATGGGGCACGAGGAAAAGAAGCCCGCGGACAAGGTGAAGATCGGACAGAAGCTGCCGATCCATCTGCTGTAAGCCAATCAAAACCGCCGTCAACGGATTTTTCCGTCAGCGGCGGTTTTTCGGTTTTCATTCTCCATCATAGCGCAAAAGTGCGTCATCCCGAGCGGGGTGAAGCGATGCGGCACGAAGTCGAAGGATTGACCGCCCCATACGCGATGACTCCGCGCCCCCTTTCTTTGTGAAAGATACCCGAAAAATTCCCCTTGCGGGGGGTGAAGATTTCCTTTCTTGCGATTGACTTTTTCGGGGGTTCGTGATACAATGTGTTCTTGGTAAGCCATTTATTTTACATAGATACGAGGTACGTCCATGACCCCTACTCTTGCGGTTCTGATCATCTTCCTCACCACCTGCGCCGCCCTCATCACGCTGGTCTTTGCCAAGCCCTCGGTCATGATGGGCGGGAAGAAGATCAGCATCTTCTGGCTGGCTCCTCTGGGTGGTGCGCTGGCTCTGCTGATCGGCGGGTACGTTACCCCCGCTCAGATCGTGGCGGGACTCACCGCCGCGGGAGACGTGAACCCCATCAAGATCCTGCTTCTCTTCTTCTCCATGACCATGATGTCGGTCTATCTGGACGAGATCGGTTTCTTCCGCCTCCTCGCCCACAAGGTGCTGGGCAAGGCAAAGGGCAGCCAGACCACCCTGTTTTTCCTGCTCTACGGTCTTGTCTCTGTCCTTACCGTCTTTACCTCCAATGACATCATCGTTCTGACCTTCACCCCCTTCATCTGCCACTTCGCCAAGTCGGCGCGGATCGATCCTCTGCCCTATCTGGTGTCGGAGTTCGTGGCCGCCAATACGTGGAGCATGGCTCTCATCATCGGCAACCCCACCAACATCTACCTCATGAGCGGCGCGGGAGTCTCCTTCCCCGCCTATACCGCTAAGATGATTCTCCCCACGGTCTTAGCGGGGCTTGTCTCCCTCGGGGTGCTGTACCTGCTCTTTTACAAGAAGCTGAAGGCCCCCTTGAATCCCGAGGAGTCCCCCGCACCCTCCATCGATCTCCCCACCGAGGTGGTGGGTCTCGTCCATCTGGGCGGGTGCATTGTTCTGCTCTCGGTGTCCTCCTTCCTGCGTCTCCCCATGTGGCTCATCACCTGCGCCTTTTTCGTCAGCCTGATCCTCTTTACCATGGCCATCAGCTTCTTCCGCCGCCGCGGTATCTTCCTCATCGCCCGCTGTATCATCCGCGCCCCTTGGGATCTGGCGCCCTTCGTCATCTCCATGTTCATTCTGGTGCTGGCTCTGGAGCAGTACGGCATTACCTCGGCTCTGGGCAGCTTCCTGTCCCAACCCGAAACCGTGGGCGGCAGGGCGGTCTCCTTCGGTGTCTCCTCCTTCTTCACCGCCAATATCGTCAACAACATCCCCATGAGCGTGCTGTACAGCTCGGTCATCGGAGGTCTGGACATGAATCCCCTGACCGCGGCGGCTCTCTACGCCACGGTGATCGGCTCCAACCTCGGCGCGTTCTTCACCCCCACGGGGGCTTTGGCGGGCATCATGTGGACGGGTCAGCTCCATGACCACGGGGTGTCCTTCTCCTTTGTCCGCTTCGTGAAATACGGCGCGGCGGTGGCCATCCCCGCCATGGCGGCGGCTCTGCTGGGGCTTTGGATCTGCTGCTGAGGGGGGCAGACCGTCGGTCTCTTTCCTGCAAAAGGGCGGATACCGATTCAGCCGCCGTTCAAATTTGGGGTTTATGGGGATGCGCCAAAGGGAAACTTCTTGCAAGAAGTTTCCCTCTGGACTCCCTTCAAGAACCTTTAAAAAGCATTAATTATCAATCCTTTTTAAAGGTTTTTGGAGATTCCAAAGAACCTCGCAATATTTGCCAAAGGCAAATTTGCCCCGAGCGGAGCGAGGATGTTTCCAAAAGGTTCTTTGGCGGGTAGCGAAGCGGCGACGCGG
>JAZNUO010000083.1:0-7102 GCA_045592305.1 Eubacteriales bacterium
GCCTTCGCCCACGGGGGGGCAGGCGGCGCGGTCAAGGTCTACCGCCGTATACCCCGCGCGGTTGACAAAGGAGTAGCGCACCCAGTAGGTAGCCCCCGTCTCGCAGGGCACCTCCATGTAGGCGGCGCGGTGGACGGTACCCGTGACGGTCACGGGGTGGGAGGAGGAGAGGAGCCTGATCTCGCCCTCGGGCTGGCTCTCGCAGGCTACGGGGTAGGGGAACCAGATCCTCAGGGTCTCCCCCGTCTTTTCGGCGTGGGGACAGAGCTTCATCCGGTATTCCACCTCGTAGCGGAAGGCGCGGCTTCCCTTCTCCCGCATGACGCGGATGGTTTCGGGGAGAGTGGCGGCGGCGGTGGAGGGCTGTTGGTAATCGGGGTTATACATCCTCTCCAGATCATGCGTATGGGTCTTGAAGATGTTGGCGATGGCCTGATGCTGGAAGCGCATTTCGCCGTTCTTCAGAATGTAGTCCACGTTGCCCGAGGCGATGAAGGCATCCAGCGCGGACTCGTCGGCGGCGGGGTAGCGTCGGCGGATGCCCTCCACCACGTCGGCGCGGGTCAGGGGGTAGTCATCCAGAAGCTGTACCGCGAAAATGCGCTGGATCTCCAGACGCTTGCGAAGACAGTCGGGGACGGGGACGGGGCGGGTCAGCCAACGGTCGATGGCGGATATTTCCCCCGCGAAATCCCCCGCGAAGTGATACATCTTGACCTCGTCGGGCAGACCGACAGACAGGTATTCCAGATCGGCTATGGGAAGCTTCATGCGGTTCATGGTACTGTCTCCTTTGTCAGTTCAGGCTTACAGATGCTGCTGCAGCATCCAGTCGATGAGGGCGGGGTCGGTATATGCCCCCACCCAGCTATCGTGTCCCACGCCCGGGTAGACCGTCACGCGGGCATTTCCCTCCCAGTCGTTGATCTGGTTGACCATGCGGGTGGATTCGGTGTAGGGGATCGCGCCGTCCATGTCTCCGTGGAAGGCCCAGACGGGGGTGCGTACCATCTCGTAGCTCCCCCAGAGGATGCCCGCGCCGCAGACGGGGATGAGGGCGGCGAAACGCTCGGCGTTATTCATGCCCCAGACCCACACGCCCGTACCGCCGTCCGAGAGTCCCGTGACGTAGACCCGCTTGGGATCCACGCGGAGGGTGGCAAGGAGGTGGTCAAGGAGGCCGTTGAGGGTGTTGATCTGACCGCACCAATGGCAACCGTCGGGAAGCTGGGGGGAAACCAGAATGAAGGGGTATTCGGTTCCCTCGGCGGCGTAGCGGGGCCAGCCGTTTCTGGCTACCAGACTCAGGTCGGTTCCCCTCTCTCCCGAGCCGTGGAGGAAGATCACCAGCGGAAGGTCCTGATCGGAGGTCTCGTAGGCGGGGGGGAGGTAACGCAGGTAGTTGAGGGACAGGCAGGGAGCGGGGAGGGTGCAGGTATGGGCGGTTTGAATAGACATGACGGTGCTCCTTTTCAGACAGTATGAGGTGCGGTGGAGGAATGAAAACTTCAAATGGGGGGCGTCAAAGAGATACAAGATACGAGCCGAGCAAGCTCGGCTGATACAAGATACAAGATATAGAAACGGAAGTCGCCGTATGGGTTTTTACATATCTTGTATCTCGTATCTTGTATCTTACCTCTGTACATGCGATCAGCGCTTTTTCTTATGGCGCAGAAGCAGGAAAACAAACACGGCGGCAACCAGAAGGATCAGGGCGATGATGATCCCCACCACGAGCCCCGAGGGAGTTTTCGTAGCGGCGGTGTGACCCGTGATGTAGATCCCCGCCAGTCCCAGATCGTGGGAGGTGTTACCTGCGGGGGCAGCCTCAGCGGGATAGTCCATGAGCAGGGTGAGAGTCACCTCGTCGGAGGGATCCAGAAGGGTGGTGAAAGGGGTCACATCGAAAACGGCGGACTGCCACGCGCCCGATCTCACTTCGGAGACCGAGGCCTCGTAGCGGATCTCACCGTCTCCGTCGGCTACGGCTCCCTTGGGGGAGCGAGTGAGGCGGAGGGTCACGGTGGGTCTTTCGGAGGAGCCCGACGAGGCAGTCATGCCCGCGTAGAGGTCAAAGATCATCTCCTTGGCTCCGATGAGGTCGGTGGCGGAGAGAGTGACCGTCAGTCCCATGGGCTCGCAGACGGCGGTGCGCTCAAAGCGGGCGTGGAGGGTATTCATCCCCAGGCTCTCGGCGGCGGTCAGCTCCATGTAGGTCAGGCCGCCCGCGCTCTCGAAGCCGCAGAGATGTCCTTCGTTGAAGGTATAGAGGGGAGAGGCCTTTTTGCGCTCCCCATCCGCGCTTTGAAGGGTGCCCTCTCCCGCCACGGCGGTCACGGGGGAGGCCTTACCCGCCATTGCGCTTTCCAGCTTGGTGTAGGGCGCGCCGATAACCGCGGTCAGGGCGGTGGAGAGCTCGGCGGACTCGGTGGTGTCAATGCTCTTGAACACGCCGTAGATGGGTCGGGCGGCGGCGGGACAGAGGGGTTGATCCGAACCGCCGTCGGACATGGACGTATCCTCTCTCACCGTCCAGAGTCCCCGCAGATCCCCGCTCTCGGCATTCGCCGCGGAGTCGGCATGGGCACTGTAGATCAAGGCCTCCACCCGCCGGTTTCGGACACAGGTCAGGTAGGCGTAGGCATAGGAGGCAGCCTGGCGATTGTCATTCTCCACCGTGGGCGCGCTCCCTTTGGGGGCGGCGGGGACGGAGAAGCCGCTGATGAACAGGCGGCGGGGATTCCCCGCGGGGTCGCGGTACTTCTCGCCGTCCAGAAGGTCGGTCAGGGTGTTCAGATTGCGGACGGTGTAGTACGCCGTATCGGCGGCGGGGTTTTCCTCCCAGACGGCGGGAGTGTCGGCGTAGAGCTCGCAGGCCACGTGCCAGCCGTAATCTCCCCGCAGGGCGACCTCATCGCGGAAGGCGGACAGGAAGGCGGGGGCGTCCCAGCCCTTTCCGTCGGTCACGGTACGGCGATCGTCCAGAGAAACATAGACCCGTCCGTTCGAATTGTGGGACTTGATGGCGGTATGCGCCACGCGGGTGAGCTTTTCGTAGTTGGTGATATAGGCGGCGAGGTCGAGATCCCCCGCGTAGTTATGGTCGGCGGGGTTATTGACCCGATAGCCCAGCACGAAGGCCTCCACGGGCGCGGAGCCGTCGGCGGGGGCAGCATAGCGGTGAGCCATGAAGTCGAAGAAGCCCTCCACGATGGAGGAGGAGAAGGCGGTGGCCATGCTGACGGCGTGATCCCCCGCGCCCCCCGAGGGGGAGAGGTACAGCCCCACGGGCACGCTCTTACCCTCGGGACTGCCCGAACGGAAGCGGAGATAAACCTCCACCCCCGCGGCGGTGTAGACCTCCACGGTGTCGTCCAGCTTGTCCAGCGCCTCGGCACTCAGGTAGCGGGTCACGCCGTTATACACGTAGGAGACGGCTCCCTCCTGCCACTCGGACAGGATCAGCTCGTCCATGGGAACCTCCACCACGGTATGGGAAATTCCCAAACGGATGGCATCGGAGGGGTAGTCGGATATGAGTCCCTTGATGGAGACCTCCCCCACCGCGGCGGATGAGGCGTATTCAGCCATAGCCTCGGGATTGGAGAGGGACATGGGAGCGGTCAGGGGAGTATACCGCTTGGTTTCGGGGTCATAGGAGGCCACCAGATAGGAGGAGAACAGGCGGGAGCGTACTCCGTCGAAGGCGGCAAGGATGAAGCGGATGGAGGCGCGGGGCTTGGCCTCGGCTACGGGATCCAGCTCGGTGAGGTCGGCATCCCCGCTGAAGTAGGAGGGGAGCTCGAACAAATAGACCTTCTTTTGGGTATAACCGTCCAGAAAGCCCTCGGTCAGGGCGGCCTTGATCCGAATCTCCCCCTTCTCCAGCGTCACCTCGGTCACGCGGTTCTCCCCAACGGTGGGAGAGGAGCAGGCGAACAGGCAGGGCGCAAGGGGGACAAGGAGGCAAAGACACAGAAGTAGGGCGAAGGAACGGGAAAAGTGCTTCATGAACAAGCCTCCTTTTTCATTCGTAGACCCGCGGGATGCGGGCGGTGATCAGGCAGAGCAATTCGTAGGGGATGGTATGGGCGCGGTGAGCCAAAGCCTCCAGTTCGGCAGCGGTGTCACCGAACAGCGTGACGGGGGTTCCCACCTCTACGGGCAGGTCGGTCACGTCCACCATGCACTGATCCATGCAGACCCGTCCCACAACGGGGGCGGTGACGTTGCCCTCCCTCGTGTGGAGGGTCACTTCAGCCCCCGAAAAGGCGCGGAGCCAGCCGTCGGCATACCCGATAGGCAGGGTGGCGATGGCGCGGGGAGTGTCGGCAGCGTAGGTCCCGCCGTAGCCCACGGTCTCTCCGGGGAGGAGAGTATGGATATGGGTGACAGCCGTTTCCAGCCTCATGGTGGGCTTCATGGGGGGATCGGGGGAGTCATGGACTCCGTAGCCGTAGAGATTGATACCCAGCCGCACCGCGTCGAGGCAGGCCTCGGGCAGAACGCGGGGGAAGCGCACCGAGGCCGCGCTGTTGCAGACGTGGCAGACTCTCGGGCGAATACCGACCTCCTCCAGAGCGGTTTTCACACGGATATAGCGGGCGTACTGGGTCATGGTCAGACTCATGGGGCGGGTCTCTGTCTGGTAGTCCTCGTCGGCGCGGGCGAAGTGAGTGAACATTCCGTCGAGGATGAGACCGCCCCCTTCGGTGGGCGCGCCCTCGGCAGAGAGCTGTCGGATGGCGGTCACGGTCTCGGCAATCTCCTCCCCGTTATGGGCGGGAAAGCCGATGCGGTTCATGCCCGTATCCAGAGCGATATGCCCCCGCACCGTGACCTTGGCTTCTCTCGCGGCGGTCAGGAGACGGCGGGCATAGTCCCCGGAGAGGAGGGCGGTGGCGACGTGGTACACCGCCAGAATGGGGGCGTTGCGGGGGTCGGTGTAGCCCAGCACCAGAATATCGGTGTCGCGGTCGGATGCCGTACCCGTCCGAAGCTCCCTGAGAAGCCTGCGGAGAGCCACTGCCTCCTCCAGACAGGCCACGGCGAAGGAGCGGCACCCCTCGCCCAGCAAAGCCGACACCACGGGGCGGATGCCGTGCCCGTAGGCATCGGCCTTGACCACGGCGATGGCGTAGGTATGGGGGGAGACAGACTTGACGGGAGCCAGCAGAGCCCTGTAGTTTGCCGTCAGGGCATCCGTGTCGATTACGGCCCGCGCGCGGGTGGCGGGGAGCAGGGGAAAGGCCTCGTGGAGGCGAATGTGATTCATAGGCGATCTCGATTCTGAAGGTTGAGTTCTTTCTTTTTTCAGTATAGCATAAATGCCCTTTTTTTGCAAGTAGTCAAGCGTATTTTCGGCGAAAATATATGACGGGTTTTTCAAAAAAAGAGTTGAATTATTCACAATTCCGTAGTATAATGTAGGGAGCTTATCCGGAACGCGTATTTTCAGCGGAAACAAGGAGAAATCATGAAACAGAACACCGCCGCTCCCCCCGCATCCGCGTCGGCGGAATGGACCCCCCGCCGCGTGGGACATTGCGCTACCCAACTGTTCATTTACTGCTTCTTAGCCTACACCTGTAGCTATCTGGGTCGCAAGAACTTCTCGGCCTGCATCCCCGCCATGATCGACGAAGGATTTATCACCAAGACCTTCGCGGGTACCGTCAGCTCGGCCTACATGCTGGTCTACGGCGCGGGTCAGATGCTGAGCGGCATCGCAGGCACCAAGCTGAAGCCCCGCTACATGATCGGTACGGGACTGTGCGGCGCGGGACTTTGCAACCTCATCATGGGCTTTTCCCCTGCGGCGGGCATCATGCCCCTCATCTGGGCCTTTAACGGTCTGTTCCACTCCATGCTCTGGGCTCCCATCATCCGCACCTTCACCGACCTGCTCCCCATGGGCCGCAAGGAAAAGGCAGGCACCAACATCGCCGCCTCCTGCTCCATCGGCGCGGTGCTGGCCTTCCTCATTCCCGGCTTTATCCTCCGCTTCGGCGGTTGGCGCGCCGTATTCTTCATTTCGGGCGGCGTGCTTTTGGTCTGCTTCCTCATCTGGCTGGTGGGCAACCGCTTCCTCAGGGGCTACGTCCGCATGATGGAGGGGGCCACCGCTCTGGAGCGAGCCGCCATCATGGAGAAGGCCGAGAAGGCCGCCGCCGCTGAGAACCGCAAGGTCAAACGCTCCCTCCCCGCCGTGCTGCTGGCATCGGGACTCTGGGCTGTGCTCTTCGGTCTGGTCTGCAACGGCGCGCTTCGTGACGCGGTGGAGTCATGGGCCCCCACCTTCCTCAAGGAGCAGTTCGGGCTGGACAGCTCTCTGGCCAACCTCATCGCGGTCATCATCCCCATCGTCAGCATTTCGGGCACCTATTTCGCCAACTGGCTCTTTTTGAAGATCACCAAGAACGAGCTGACCACCTCCTGCATCATGTTCGGCATCGCCGCGCTGTGCGTGGGCGGTCTGTTCCTCTGCCGCGGCGTGAGCGCCATTCTCTGCGCCGTTTTCATGGCCGTGGCCATCTCGGCTATGTGGGGCGCTAACCACATGTTCCTCACGGTGGTTCCCTACCATTTCGCCCCTCTGGGAGTGACCGCCGCCGTGACGGGGCTTCTCAACAGCGTCATCTACTTCGCCACCGCTCTGTGCGCCGCTCTGTACGGTGTGCTGGCTGACTCTCTGGGCTGGAACGCCATGATCCTTATCTGGATGGGCATCGGTCTGTTCGGCACCCTCGTCTGTCTGATCTTCGCCCGATTCTGGGGCAAGAAGCGGGTGGCTCTGGATGAAGGAAGAATCTGACCGTTGCCGCCGAGGGCGGTACATGACGTGACTCTCCCGCAACCAATAACGATGCCCACCCGCACAGCCGCGCGGGACAACCGACGGGCGCCGCGGACGCAACGGAGGAAAAAGCTTTGATCGCCCCAATAAAGGGTAACAGTCGATGTTAAAAATTGGGGTTTATCGGGCAGGGGTTTCACCCCTGCACCCCACCAAAGAACTTTTTGAAAAAAGTTCTTTGGAATCTCAAAAACTTTTAAAAAACATTGATAAATAATACTTTTTTGAAAGTTCTTGAAAGGG
>JAZNUO010000084.1:0-2537 GCA_045592305.1 Eubacteriales bacterium
GGATCCGTAAGGAAAGTACCGTGGGTACTTTCCTTGCGTGGCGCTCTTTTGGTACTTTTCTCTCGACAGGGAGAGAAAAGTACATAGAGCCTATCACGCCGATAAACCCCAATTCGAAGGACAACTGAATAGTTCCAAAAATATTTTGCCGAAAAATGATTTTTCACCTTGCAATTCGCGGGGAAATATGGTATAATAGGATCATCATAATATTAATAGGAGAGGTATCATTTCATGAGCGATTTCAACACCTTTGAGTTTGTTGTGGAGGAGCGCGCCGAGGGTAGGCGCAAGCTGACGAAAATTCTGGGTCGTTCTGCCCTGCTGGCCTTCATCGGAGCCTTCGTGGCCTTCACCTTCATCATCAAACTGCCCATGCTGGCCATCCTTCCCCTTCTGCTTCTGGGTCTGGTGCTATACTTCTGGAAGATCTTCAACTGCGAGCTGGAGTATTCCATGGTCTCGGGTGTCATGACCTTCTCCCGCATCTACGGCGGTATGAAACGCAAGAAGGTTCTGGAGGTCACTATCAAGGACTTCCGCGAGGTTGCCCCCCGCACCGTCGATGCGGACTCCTCCCTCGCCGCGAGAGGCGTGACCAGGGTCTACTCCTTCGCCTCCCATTCCACCGCTGACGATCAGTACTACGCGCTCTTCGAGCAGGACGGTCAGCTCTGCGTGGTCTACTTCGAGGCTACCGAGAAGGCTCTCAAGCTCCTCCGCTACTACAATCCGATCACCGTGGTCACTAAGGTCTCCCGCTGATGTGACCGCCCCAAAATCCGGCAACCGAAATCACCGAAGGACGGGAGTATTCCCGTCCTCTTGTTTACCATTGAAAGGAGCCCCCATGAAACAAACCTACACCGTCCCCGTCCGCCTCTCCGAGGATCTCCTCCGCAAGCTCATCTACGTCTCGGAAGCCGAAGGGCGCAATCCCCAGAGTCAGTTCACCCTCATGCTCCGCAATACCATCCAGTATTACGAGCGTGCCAAATCCAAGATCCCCCCCGCAGAGCTTTCCAAGATCGATATTTCCCCCTACGCGGACAAGCCCGACGGCAAGGACGATTCCGAGAAGCTTCCGTAACCCCCAACAGGCGGGCTTTTCCCGCGCAGACATCCCGAAACCTCCCCCTCAGGGGGGATTCCCAAACGTATTTTGCGCCGCCCAAGCGGCTGAATGGAGGAAATTATGAACACCGCCCCTACCCCTGTAAACAGCGTTCACGGTGTGACCGCCGTGGAAACCGTCTCCCTCGCCTGCCATCCCGGTGTCTATCCGGTGGAGCAGGACTACGAGATCATCCTGCTCTGCAATAAGCCCGCTATGGCCTCGGTCGTGGTGGACGACAAGACCTTCACCGACAATATCAACGGTGTCATGCGCTCGGATACCGACGTTCACAAGATCAAGATCCCCATGACCCTTCTGGACAGGGCCAAGACCTACCGCGTCCATATTACCCCTCTGGCGGATCACTGCAACTACTACCCCAAGCCCGATCCCACCGAGGTCTACGAGTACCCCTTCACCCCCGTCCCCGAAAGGGGGGATATCAAGGCCTACGTGCTGGCCGACACCCACGGACAAGTGACCGTCCCCGCCGAGACCGCCCTCGCCCACGGCGGGTTCGATCTCCTCATTCTCCTGGGTGACATCGGTGATTCCGCCGCCACCCGCGATCAAGTCACCACCCTCCACCATCTCGCCTCCGCCATCACGGGGGGCAGATTCCCCACCGTCTACGTCCGCGGCAACCACGATACCCGCGGCTACATGGCCGAGCATCTCCACGAGTACATCCCCACCCGAGGCGGTGCGACCTACTACACCTTCCGCGCGGGTCCCGTCTGGGGCGTGGTTCTGGACTGCGGCGAGGACAAGCCCGATCTCAGCATTGAGTACGGCTCCCTCGAATACGGCGGCGTGGCCGACTTCCTCGGCTTCCGTGAGGCTCAGACCGACTACCTCCGCGACCTCGTCGCCCATGCCGAAACCACCTACAGGGCCGAGGGTATCACCCGACGGGTAGCCCTCTGCCACATCAACTTCACCCGCACCGACCGCCCCTTCAACGACCGAAACCCCGCCCTCTACGAGAAGTGGATCGCCGCCCTCAACGAGATGGGGATTGAGATGCTCATCTGCGGTCACGAGCACAAGGTGGGTATGCAGCCCGACTCCTTCTTCCACGGCGACCCCACCCCCACCTTCCCCACCCTCCTGACCTCGGCTCACCGCGACAACCCCGAGCCCCTGCGCGGCGGTCGCGCCCCCGGTGAGTTCACGGGCACCGCCCTCACCTTCTCTGAGGACGGAATCAAGTACGTCTTTACCAACCATAAGGGCGAAGAGCTGGATTTTTCGTAAAGAAATTGGGGCTTAACGGTGAGATACAAGATACGAGATACAAGATATGAAAAAACCTTACGGCGACTTCCGTTTCTATATCTTGTATCTCGTATCGGCCGAGCTTGCCCGGCGCGTATCTTGTATCTCTCTGCTGAGCTGTGCTCAGCGATAAACCCAAATA